>DBFXIC010000159.1:0-9236 GCA_048455095.1 Anaeromassilibacillus sp. | reverse complement strand
CCATTGCTGCACGGGATCACAGTTTGCCCGCCGCGCGAGCGCTCTGCGAAGAGCTGGAAAGCGTGCTGCAAAAACAGGGACGCAAGGGATACTTTGCGGTGTCCGCCTTGGACACCCTCAGCGGGGACTTTGACCTGCTGGTCAACGGCACGCCCGTGGGCATGTATCCCCATGTGGACGCGTCGCCCGTCCCGGCCAACGTTGTAAGCCGCTGTGCGGCGGTATTCGACGCCGTATACAATCCGGATGAAACCATGTTCCTCCGCCTGGCGCGCGAAAACGGCGCAAAAACCGTGGGAGGAATGCGCATGCTGGTTGGTCAAGCGGCGGCGGCGCAGGAAATCTGGTATGGCGCAGCATTCCGGGAACAGGATATCGATATACTTTGCCGCGACGCTGTGGAAGAAATGGAGCGGATTTTCCGATGAAACAGAAGCAAAAAAACATCATCCTATGCGGGTTTATGGGCTGCGGCAAAAGCACGGTTGGCCGCCGTCTGGCGCAGAAAACCGGGATGGAATTTATCGATATGGATAATTACATCGAAGCACGCGAAGGCCGTACGATCACCGACATCTTTGCTCAGGACGGAGAGGAAGCCTTTCGCCGCATGGAAACCGAGGCCGCGCGGGAATTGGCCAACCGCCATGGGCTGATCATCGCCACGGGCGGCGGCACGCTGCTGCGTGCACAGAACGTCAATATTTTCCGCAAAAGCGGCGTGACCGTCCTGCTGGATACGCCCATCGGCTTTATTCAAGAACGTCTAAAAAACGACACCATGCGTCCTCTGTTGCAAAAGCCCAATCGACGGAAAGTGGTTTCGGATCTGTACCGCAAGCGCCTGCCTGCGTATTGCGCGGCGGCAGACGTAATCGTCGACGGTTCGGGCGGCGTGGATCGCGTGGCCGGGCGCGTCCTGGAACAGGTCAAGCGGATCGGGTAACTCCAGCGTGTACGATCCTTTGCTCCACCGTTGCAGGTCTGCATTTTCCGCTGTAAATTCCCATTTAGATACGGCAGCAATTTGTCCGCCGGCGTTTCCCAGCCTGCTTTTCGTCGATTCCCATGTGAAAATTTCCTGCCCAGACGGTTCACTTTGCGTGTAAAATGGCCCCCTCACTGCAACCATTAGAAAATTTCCTTGCAAATTCCAAGCAATTCTTCCTTGACAAACCCGCCGTGCCGTATTATGATACATACAAGATTTTTTCCTATGAAGGAGTTTCATCATGACTGAGATTGCAAAAACCGCACGATTTACAGGTTTTGGCTATCCCCGCTTTTTTTGGGCGTGGGATTTTTGTGCATGCAATCTTTTCAGCGGTGACGACTCGCGTAGTAGGAATAGCCATAACACCTGTATTGTAAAATAAACTGGCTGTTTTTATCATAGGCGGAGCTGCATCGCGCAGCTCCGCCTATTTTATTTTCACCATAAATCTATTAAAAAAATTTGGAGGGCAAGATCATGATTATCGTTTTAAAATCAAACTGTACGGAAGAACAGGTCAAAAGCTTCACGGATGGGCTCACGCATGAATATAACGTCAAGGTTAACACCTGGGTCGGCACCCAGAGCACGGTTTTGGGCCTGCTTGGCGACACCACCTCAATCGACATCGACTACATTGCGGCACAGGATTTTGTGGAAAGCGTCAAGCGCGTACAAGAGCCTTACAAGAAGGCCAACCGGAAATTCCATCCGGACAACACCGTCATCACCCTGCCCAATGGGCAGAAGATCGGCGACGGCAGCCTCGCGCTGATCGCGGGCCCGTGCTCCGTGGAGAGCGAACCGCAGATCTGCGAAGTGGCGGAACGTGTTAAAAACGCAGGCGCAACTTTCCTGCGTGGTGGCGCGTTCAAACCCAGAACCTCCCCTTATTCCTTCCAGGGCTTGCAAGCTGAGGGACTTGAGCTTTTAAAAAAGGCCAAGGCAAAGACAGGCCTGCCCATCGTGACGGAGATCATGAGTATCGCACACATCCCGCTCTTCGAGGAAGAGGGTGTGGACGTCATCCAGGTCGGCGCGCGCAACATGCAGAATTTCGAGCTGCTCAAGGCTTTGGGCCGGATCAACAAGCCCATCCTTCTAAAGCGCGGTTTGTCCAACACGATTGAAGAGCTTCTGATGAGCGCAGAGTACATTATGGCAGGCGGCAACGACCAGGTGATCCTGTGCGAGCGCGGCATCCGCACCTATGAGACTTATACGCGCAACACGCTGGACATCTCCGCCATCCCGATCATCAAAAAACTGTCCCATCTGCCCGTCGTGGTGGACCCGAGCCACGCTTCCGGCATCGCATGGCTGGTGGAACCGCTCGCCATGGCGGCAGTTGCTGCGGGCGCGGACGGTTTGATCATCGAGGTACACAACAATCCGGCGAAAGCACTCTCCGACGGCGCGCAGTCCCTCACCCCGGACCAGTTCGACCGCGTCGCCCGCCGCGTCCTGCGTGGTAAAGAAGCCCTTTCCCAGCTCAACGCATAAGGAGTGCAGACGCACGGCGTCCTTCGCACCTACGGTGGCGATCATTTATAGTATTTTCTGAAAACAGCCGTGCCGCACCCCATGGAAAATCCTAAACAACTTTTACGGGAGCTTCTGCTTTCTGTCCGGCCAACACTGGGCTGATTTCTTACAGGTGGCCAGGGTTGGCCGTGTGCACGCAGGCTTAGCCTGCCAGGTGGACGGAACGAAAGAATTTTGATATACTATCGCTGTATGGCACAGTACTACAGTGGCAAAGAGCCGTTTGCGGGTTTGCGCCGGGTGCTCCTGGCGCAGCCGTCCAAACGGCATCTTTGCGGAAAGAGGCGTATATATAAATGAAAAAGAATGTGGTGATTGTGGGGCTTGGCCTGATCGGCGGCTCGCTTGCCAAAGCCTTCCAAAAATACAGCGAATGCAGCGTCAGCGGCATGGATCGCGACCCGGCCGTACTGGACGCCGCTCTGAAAAGCGGTGCAATCGACCGGATCGCCGGGGACGCAGAGCTGCAAAACGCGGACGTGGTGTACCTCTGCCTGTACCCGCAGGCGGACGTCGATTTTATCGAAGCGCACGGCGCGCAGATCAACCCGAATTGCATCGTCACCGATACCTGCGGCATCAAGCGTGAAATCTGCACGCATCTGCCAAAGTTGGCGGAGCGCTTCGGTTTTACCTTTGTAGGCGGCCACCCGATGGCCGGCAAGGAACAAAACGGCTTTGATGCCAGCGATGCGGACCTCTTCGACGGCGCGAGCTATATCATCGTCCCCTGCGGCGCGTCCCTGCGGGCTGTGGACACGCTCAAGGCCATCGCCATTGAGCTTGGGTTCGGCGGCACGGTGGTCACCACGCCGGAGCACCACGATGCCATGATCGCATACACCTCCCAGCTTCCTCACGTGCTGGCCTGTGCCTATGTGATGAGCCCATGCTGCCCGCAGCATAACGGCTTTTCCGCGGGCAGCTACCGCGACGTCTCCCGCGTGGCCCGCATCAATGAGACGCTCTGGACCGAGCTCTTCCTCGACAACGCTGATGCGCTCACAGAGGAGCTGGACATTCTGATCGACAACATCACCCGCATCAGCGACGCTGTCAGGCAGCGCGACGCGGACGCTCTGCGCGGCCTGCTGCGCCAGGGCAGACTGATCAAAGAAAGGCTTGGCGAATAAATGGAACTGACTGTCAATACCTCCAAACAATACTCCATCCTGATTGAGCGCGGTGCGCTGGACAGCCTGGGCGCGCACTGTGCCTCGCTGTTTGCGCCGGGCGCAAAGGCCGTGATCGTCACGGACACCCATGTGGCCCCACTCTACTTAGACCGCACGGCTGCCTCCCTGCGCAATGCGGGCTTCGACGTGAGCAGCTGCGCCTTCCCGGCGGGTGAGCCCTCCAAGCGCCTCTCCACCATCGAGGGCATTTATGGACACATGGCGCAGGCGCATGTCACCCGCAGCGACTTTGTGGTCGCGCTGGGCGGCGGCGTCACAGGGGACATGGCGGGCTTTGCCGCCGCCAGCTATCTGCGCGGCATTCCGTTCGTACAGGTGCCCACCACGCTGCTCTCCCAGGTGGATTCCTCCGTGGGCGGCAAGACCGGTGTGGACCTGCCGCAGGGCAAAAACTTGGTCGGCGCGTTCTGGCAGCCCTCCTTTGTGCTGATCGACCCGGACACGCTCTCGACGCTGCCGCCACACTTCTTTGCGGACGGCATGGGCGAGGTGATCAAATACGGTTGCATTAAGAGCCGTGCGCTCTTTGATCTGCTGGCCGGCACGCAGGACATTGCCGCCGTTATGGATAACGTGATCTACCGCTGTGTGGACATTAAACGCGACGTGGTGGAACGCGACGAATTTGACACCGGTGAGCGCGCGCTCCTGAACTTCGGCCATACCTTTGGCCACGCTTTGGAAAAACTCAACAACTATCAGGGGCTTTCCCACGGAGCGGGCGTCGGCATTGGCATGGTGATGATGGCCCGGCTTGGAGAAAAGGCTGGACTGACCGCGTCGGGTACCGCGGACGCAATCGCCGCCGTCCTGCAAAAATACGGCCTACCCGTGCGCAGCGACCTGCCGCTCGACCAGATTGTGGAGGCAACTGCCTCGGATAAGAAGAGCACCGGCTCCTCCATCAATCTGGTGCTGTTGACAGAGATCGGCGAAAGCTTTGTCCACAAGGTAACGCGTAAGGAGCTGGCCGTGCTGGCGGAGGGCTGCAATGAGTAAGGTGATCGTCTCCCCCTCCACATTGAACGGGACTGTTTCGGTGCCCTGCTCCAAAAGTGCGGCGCACCGCGCCATCCTCTGCGCTGCGCTGGCACAGGGGGAAAGCCTCCTTTCCCCGATCGCAGTCTCCAACGACATCCGCGTGACCGCGCAGGCCGCACAGGACCTTGGTGCGGAGATCGTCGAGGAAGGCGGCGTCTGGCATGTGACCGGCGGCGGCGTTCCACAGGCCAAAGCCACCATCGACTGCGGCGAAAGCGGCTCGACCCTGCGCTTTCTGATTCCCATCTGCGCCGCGCTCGGCATGGAAACGACGTTTACCGGACACGGCCGTCTGCCGGAACGTCCGATCGGCATCTATCTGGACCTGCTTCCGGCGCACGGCGTGACGTGCCGCACCGAGGGCGGACTTCCGTTAAAAATTAACGGAAAATTAAAGCCTGGAACATTTATACTTTCCGGAAATGTCAGTTCCCAGTTTATCACGGGCTTGCTGCTCGCCTGCCCCCTGCTCTCCGGAGACAGCGTCATCCGCCTCTCCTCCCCGCTGGAAAGTGCGGGCTATGTGGAGATGACACTGGAGGCCATGCGCGCCTTCGGCGTCCAGGTGGAGCCGTTGGAGGATGGCTGGCGCGTTCCCGACGGGCAGCGCTATGCGGCGCGGCCCTTTGCCGTGGAGGGCGACTGGTCCCAGGCGGCGTTCTTCCTTGCGGCGGGCGCATTGGGCGGCTCCCTCTCCATCGACGGCTTAAAACGTCATTCGACACAGGGGGACTGCGCGGCGAAAGAACTTTTTGACGCATTTGGGGCGAAAAGCAGCTGGAACGGAGAAACGCTTTGTATAAAACCAGATCATCTATACGGAATGGAAATTGACGCGGCGCAGATTCCCGACCTCGTGCCCATTCTGTCGACCACCGCCGCACTGGCCAAGGGCCGTACGCGCATCTATAACGCAGCGCGCCTGCGCATCAAGGAGAGCGACCGGCTGGCCGCGATGGCGGACGGTCTGAACCGCCTGGGCGCACGCGTGCAGGAGATGCCGGACGGCCTGCTGATCGACGGTGTGGAAGCGCTGCACGGCGGCGAGGTGAACGGCTACAATGACCATCGTGTGGTGATGGCGCTGGCTGTCGCCGCACTCCGTGCGGACGGGCCGGTCACGATCAGCGATGCGGAGAGCATCCGCAAGAGCTATCCCGCCTTTTTTGAGGATTACAACAGACTGGGAGGAAAAGCAGATGTCATCAACATGGGGTGAATCCGTTAAAATATCCATCTTTGGCGAGAGCCACGGCATTGCAATCGGCGTTGTGATCGACGGCTTGCCCGCCGGGGAACTGATTGACATGGACGCGATTCTCGCGCAGATGAAGCGCCGTGCGCCGGGGCAGGACAAGTCCGCCACGCCGCGCAAAGAGAGCGACTTTCCAAAGGTGATGAGCGGCCTGCTCAATCACACCACCACAGGCGCGCCGCTCTGTGCCGTGATCGAAAACACCAACACGCGCTCGCAGGACTACGGGAATCTGCTGGACGTCCCGCGTCCCGGCCACGCCGACTATCCTGCCTATCTGCATTACCACGGCTACAACGACATCCGCGGCGGCGGGCATTTCTCCGGGCGGCTGACGGCCCCGCTGGTCTTTGCGGGCGCGGTCTGCCGCCAGATTCTCGAGCGGCGCGGCATCCGAATCGGCGCGCACGTAGCATCCATCGCGCAGATTCAGGACACGCCCTTCGATCCCGCTGCAATCCCGGACGAGCTTTTGGAAACACTCTCCACCGCATACTTCCCCGTAATCGATTCCGGTAAAAAGGAGGCCATGGCCGCGTTGATCGAAGAGGCCCGCATGTCGCAGGACAGCGTGGGCGGTGTAGTCGAATGCGCCGTTACCGGCCTGCCCGCTGGAATCGGCGGTCCGCTTTTTGGCGGCGTGGAGCCGATGCTCGCCTCCATCCTGTTCGGCATCCCAGCGGTCAAAGGCGTAGAATTCGGGGATGGCTTCAGTTCCTGCACGCTGCGCGGAAGCCAGAACAACGACCCGTTCCATTACGAGGATGGCTGTGTGAAAACCTCCACCAACCACGCGGGCGGCATCCTGGGCGGTATCACCACGGGGATGCCGATGGTGTTCCGCGTGGGCGTGAAGCCGACGGCCTCCATCAGTCAAAATCAGCAGAGCGTCAATCTGCAAACGCAGAAGGATCAGGTGCTCTCTGTACACGGACGGCACGATCCCTGCATCGTTCCGCGCGCCGTACCCGTTGTGGAGGCGGCCGCAGCCGTAGCGCTGATGAACTTTGACGGCGTCCTCACGGGCTGTAAAACGGAAGGGGGCTGGCGCGCATGACACTGGAAGAGGTGCGCAAGGAAATCGACGCGATTGACCGGCAGCTCCTGCCACTCTTTTTGCAACGCATGGATTGCGCGAAACAGGTGGCGGAGATCAAACGGAAGCAGAACCTTCCCGTGCTTAACTCCGGCCGAGAACAGGAGATTCTGGACGGCATGGCCCAGCGCGCGGGCGACTATGCGGGCGAGGCGCGCATGTTATATGCCACCTTGATGGACATGAGCCGTGCCCTACAGCATAATTTGCTGGGCAGCGGTGCGGAACTGCGCGCGCTGGTAAAGGGCGCGGAAAACGAGCCGGAGCGTGCAGAGCGCATCGCCTGCTTGGGCGTGAGCGGCTCCTTCTCTCACGAGGCGGTACAGCGCTTGTATCCGCAGGCAGAACCGCTCTTCTTTGACAATTTTGCCGCTATCTTTGCGGCGGTAGCCGACGGCCGGGCCGACCTCGGCGTGCTGCCGGTGGAGAACTCCTCCGCCGGTTCCGTCAGCGAGGTCTACGACCTCATTTTGAAATACCGCTTCTATATTGTGGCGGCGGAGACACTGCACATCCACAACTGCCTGGCCGCGGCGCAGGACATGCCCATTGGGAACATCCGCACAGCGTACTCGCATCCGCAGCCGATCGCACAGTGCTCCAATTTTATTGCCAAATACCATTTGCAGACCGTCCCTTGTTCCGCCACGGCTGCGGCAGCGCAAAAGGTAGCCAAAGAGCACATACCTGGGACAGCGGCGATCTGCTCCGAGACCGCCGCGCAGGAATACGGCCTACACATTCTGGCGAGGGACATTCAGAACAGCGCGGACAATTGCACGCGCTTTATCGCCATCAACCGGCGGATGTTCATCCCGGAGGGCGCCAACAAGATCAGCCTGTGTTTCTCCCTACCGCACCGCACCGGCACGCTGCACGGCGTCTTGGCGCGCTTTGCCGCAGCCGGGCTAAATTTGACGAAGATCGAGAGCCGGCCCATCCCAGGCAAGAGCTTTGAATATGACTTTTACCTTGACTTCACCGGCAATGTGCAGGAACCGTCCACGCTGGACCTGATCGCAGCTTTAAGCGACGAACTGCCGCGCTTTTCCTTCCTCGGAAACTATCGGGAACAGGAGTAAAATTTTGATTGCTTCCCTTGTATTTGACGCACAAAAAGCCCGCACGGTTTAAAACCGTGCGGGCTTTTTTCTTCTATAAGGCAAGTCTTTAGGCCTGTGCAACAGCAGGCTGAGGGGCCTGCTGCCCTTCCTCAGAGGGCGGGTCCTTCCGATACAGGACCTTCAGAACAATCGGGGTGACAATCGAAGAAATAATGATCAGAAGGATGATCGCGCTGAACAGCACCGGTTCCAGCAGCCCCACGGCCAGCCCCTTCTGGCCCACAATCAGGGCGACCTCTCCACGCGTCATCATGCCCACGCCGATTTTCATCGACTCGTTGTTGTTAAAACCAGTCACGCGCGCCGCCAGGCCGCAGCCAACGATCTTGGTGAGCAGCGCCACCGCCACCAACGCAATGGCAAACATCAACAGGGTGGGCGTCATGCCCTTGATCTCCGTCTTTAAGCCGATACTGGCAAAGAACACCGGTCCAAACATCATGTAGGAGTTGACGTCCACTTTTTCCACGATGTACTCGGAGGAACGCACATTGCACAGGACAATGCCGGCCAGGTATGCGCCGGTGATGTCCGCGATGCCGAAGAACTTCTCCGCAATGTACGCGAACGCCAGGCACAGCGCAAAGCCGTAGATCGGGACTCTTCTCTTGTGGGGATAGCGCTTATCCATCCATTTGAAGATGTAGTAGCAAACCACGCCGACGACGACTGCGAACGCAAAGAACAGCGCCGTGTTGATTAGTACGCTTGCCGGATTGACGCTCGGGTCCTTCATGCCGACCACAAAGGTCAGCAGAATAATGCCGATCACGTCGTCAATGATCGCAGCGCTCAGGATGGTGGTACCCACCTTTCCCTTGAGCCGCCCCATCTCGCGCAGCGTCTCCACGGTGATGCCGACCGAGGTCGCCGTGATAATCACACCGATAAAGACCGCCTTATAGAAGTCCTCGCTCATTGCCGGAGCAAATCCGTTAAACGCCGAATACAGCAGATATCCGCCAAACAGCGGTACCAAAACGCC
>DBFXIC010000158.1:0-5521 GCA_048455095.1 Anaeromassilibacillus sp. | reverse complement strand
ATGTTGTTCTGGTCGTCGAGCACCACGCACTTGATCGTGGTGGAGCCGACGTCTAAACCGACTTTCAATATGACACCCTCTTCTGGCCGTTTGGCCGCACGGCGGCTGCATTTTCCGCATAGCCGCCCTATGTGAAAATGTTAACTATATTAAATATCTGATAACACATTTTACGAAAAAGCCGGAGAATTGTCAAGAGACGTTCTGTTAATTTCGCTATGTCAATATCTGGCCATGCTGTGCGGTTTGACGGGAATACGCTTGTAAAATGCAGGAAAGGATGATAGAATGGTAAAAATGAAAATGGGGTGGTATGCTTGGATATCAGCAAATTGCGCGGCGAGGTGAAGCTCAGCAAACTGGGCGGCATCGTACAGATCAGCAATATGATCGACCTCGACCAGTCGAGCCTGGACGAGATCGGCGAGATGATCGCGTTGGCCAATCAAATCCGGAATTATCCAAAAGAGTACTGCGAATCGTGCCGCGGAAAGATCATGGCGACCCTCTTCTACGAGCCGTCGACCCGCACGAAGATGTCGTTTCAGACCGCAATGCTCCGCCTGGGCGGGGAGGTCATCGGGTTTGACAGCCCCCAGAATTCCTCCGTCAGCAAGGGCGAGAGCCTCAAGGATACCGTGACTGTGGTGAGCGGCTACGCGGATATTCTGGTAATCCGCCATCCGCTGGAGGGCGCAGCGGAGGCGGGCGCGATGTATTCCCGCGTCCCGGTGATCAACGCGGGGGACGGCGGGCATCTGCATCCGACGCAGACGCTGACCGATTTGGTAACTTTATATAATGAAAAAGGCAGACTGGACAACCTGTGCATTGGCCTGTGCGGCGACCTCAAATATGGGCGGACCGTGCATTCGCTCATCAAGACCATGACGCGCTACCAGAACAATTCGTTTGTGCTGATTTCGACGCCGGAGCTAGCGCTGCCAAACTACGTCAAGGACATCATGGACGCCGCCGGCTGCAAATACGTGGAGGTCCCCAGCCTGAGTGAGGCGATGCCCATGCTGGACGTGCTTTACATGACCCGCATTCAGCAGGAGCGCTTTGCCAGCCGGGAACAGTATGAGGCGCAGAAGGGCGTTTATGTGCTGGACCGGGAAAAGCTGAACAGGGGGAAAAAGGACCTGAAGGTCCTGCATCCGCTGCCGCGCGTGGACGAGATCACTCCGGACGTCGACGAGGACCCGCGCGCCGCGTATTTCAAGCAGACGGTGTACGGCATGTATGCGCGGATGGCGCTGATTTTCAGCATGTTGATGAATCCCCAGTACAAGCGCAAGAAGCCGCCCACTTCCTCTTCCCACCACGTGGAGTGTTCCAATCCGAAGTGTATCACAAGGGCGGAGCCATACCTTCCGAAACGCTTTTTTGAAATGGGCGATATGCTGGAGTGCAAATATTGCGATGGCCGGACGTTGATTTAACGACGTCCGCCTGTTTTTGTAAAGATTTGGCAGATAGAATGCGTATGTGTAGGCTTCTGCCGCCTTGTCAGATAGAAAAAAATATGGTATGATAAAGTGTACTGTAAACGTATAAAAAGTACGATGCGCCGGGCGTCTTTTTACAAGACCGTTTTACTGCCGGCGATTTTAACATGCAGGAGGATTTGATATGTCAGGCCATTCGAAGTGGAACAACATCAAACGGAAGAAGGAAAAAACGGACGGCGCGAAGGCGAAGATCTTTACCAAGATTGGCCGCGAGCTGGCGGTGGCGGTAAAAGAGGGCGGCGGCCCGGACCCGGCTTCCAACTCCAAGCTGAAGGACTGCATTGCAAAGGCAAAGGCGGCCAATGTGCCGAATGAAAATATTGACCGCATTATCAAGAAAGCCGCTGGCGAAGGCGACGATTCCAAGTATGAGAACATTACATACGAGGGGTACGGCCCGAGCGGCATCGCCGTTATCGTGGAAACACTGACGGACAACCGCAACCGCACTGCCGGAGATGTGCGCCACTACTTTGACAAGTTCGGCGGCAATCTGGGCACCACCGGCTGTGTCTCCTTCATGTTCTCCCAGAAGGGTGTGCTCGTGATTGAGCGCGAGGATCTGGAAGAGGATAAGGTTATGGAGGACTGCCTCGAAGCGGGCGCGTCCGATTTCCAGGCGGACGAGGATGTCTTTGAGATTTATACCGAGCCGGACGATTTCAGCGGCGTGCTGGACGACCTGACCCAGAAGGGCTATGACTTCGTCTCCGCCGAGGTGGAGATGGTGCCGAGCACCTACACCGCGCTGACGGACGAAGAGGCCATCACGAAGATGCGCCGGTTGCTGGATGCGCTTGAGGACAACGATGACGTGCAAAATGTCTGGCATAACTGGGAAAACGCAGACGAAGACGACGAGGAATAAAAACGGTTCCCTTCACCAACACTATATGTAAAGTCCAGGAACCGTTAGAAGAGCCGGAGAAAATCCGGCGTATTCCGTCCTTGCCTTTCCCAAAATTTTGATAAGGGGATGGAAGACCGGATGGCAAACCGCCGTCCGAACGCGGTTCTGTGAAAAGCGGAGGAAGCGACATGGCTGGCTTTGAAAACCTGTGCATGAATTGCATGTCCGACACAGCCGGAAAAAGTGAATGTCCCAACTGCGGCTGCCAGTCCGGAGAGCCACAGGCGCCGAATGCCCTGCCGCTCCGAACAGTCCTGCAGGACCGGTATATTGTGGGACGCGTAAAAACCAGCAACGGTGAGGGGACAACCTACATCGGCTTTGATACGGTACTGCGTCTTCCCGTAGAACTGCGGGAATTCTATCCCAAAACGCTGTGCGAGCGGCCGGGTGGGGAACGGGACGTTCGCGTCCAGGCCGGGAACGAAGTGGCGTTTAACGAATATCTGGTGGATTTTTTGAGTTATGCGCGGGAGATTGCCCATCTGCGGGAACTTTCCACGATCGTACAAATCTACGATATTTTCGAAGAAAACCACACGGCCTATACGGTGTCCGAGTGGCACGACAGCATCACGCTGCGCTATTATGTGGAGCGCAGCGGGGGGAATCTCAACTGGAACGCGGCGCGGCAGCTTTTTATGCCGGTCCTTTCCGCGTTGAGTACCATGCATGCGGCAAAGGTGAGCCACCTGGGAATTTCTCCGGATACCCTACGCATCATGCAGGACGGCCGGATGGTGTTGGGGAGTTTCTGCATTGCGCCGGTGCGGCGCGCCGACGCGGATCTTCCGCCGGATTTAACACCGGGCTGTGCGGCGATTGAACAGTATGTAATGGGCTATGTGCCGGATGAATCGACGGACGTATACGGTTTTGCCGCGTCTCTGTTTTTTACCCTGACAGGAGAATTGCCGCAGGATGCGCTCAAGCGGCGCACCGATCCGCGGCTGTTGATTCCGACCAATATCCTGCGCACCATCCCGCCGCACGTAGTGACGGCTCTGGCAAACGCGCTGCAGGTGATGCCGGATCAGCGCACGGCCAGCTTTGAACGGTTGCGCGCCGAACTTTCCGCGGCGCCGACGATTACAGCGACGATCGAGGGCCCGGAGCTCCTCGAGGGATTGTCGGCTGCAGTTCCTCCCAAGAAAAAGGAACACACGGCCGTTTGGGTTCTGGTGCCCTGTGCGCTGGCGCTCGCCATTTTTACAGCGATAGGTGTGATGTGGCTCTCACACGGGGGATTGCCTTTACAAGGGCAGACTTCTTCGACCTCTGTGGAGGAAACGGAGAACAAGGTCGCCTCTGTCCCCGACGAGAGCGGAGAGCCTGCAATACTGCAATTGACCCCCGGTGCTCCGGCGGTATCCAACGATAAAATTGAAACGCCAAATCTGGTGGGGCAGGGCTATGAGTCCCTGCTGCAGATCACTTCTTCGGGGACGGATTATCAAATCCGGCGTACTTCAGAAAAATTCAGCGATACGGTTCCGGAGGGAGAGATCATTTCCCAGTCCCCGGCGCCTGGGGAAGAAATGGACCAGGGTGGCACCATCGTGGTGGTGGTGAGCAAAGGGTCGGAAATTCGGACGCTGCCCGCAATCTACGGGAAAGCACTCGCGGACGCTTCTACCACCGTGACAGCGGCGGGATTTGTCCCCACAAAAACAGAGGCCTACAGCGACACCGTCCCGGAGGGATGCGCGATCGGTTACGAGGGTTTGGAAGAGGGAAGTAAACTTCCCTATGGGACGCAGGTAGTCATCGTGATCAGTAAGGGGCAGAATGTTTCTTTAGAACCGACGGAACCTGATGCGTTAGAAAGTTCTTCTATTCTGCCTGTGGAATAGAAGCTTGGCAATGGGTGATAGATAATCTGCGGAAGCTGGCAGGGAATATCCCTGCCATTGAGACCTATTTGGAATGGTCTGCCGCGGAGCGGTTCCGTTCTTAGGCAAGGGACGGGATCAAAAAAGACAAGCCGAGATACGTTCTCGGCTTGTCTTTTTTGTTGTTATCGCTTTAGCGGGGAAAAAACACCGGCTCCGTCGGTGAGAATAAAAAGCTCTAGCTTTCAGCGTAGAGCAAAGTGAATGACAAGAATCGTTTCGCTTAGAGTGAAAAGCGATAGAAACATAAGTGCTTTAGCAGGTACAGTGCGTGTGAGGCAAATAACAGGTTTCCAGGTCCTCTTGAGAGGATACCCTTTTAGAGCTGATGCATACCACGCGTTCAATGCTTGACTTTGATTAGGGCTTTTAAACCGGCAGAATGCCGGGAAGGAATCCTTTTGGAAAAGAAACAGGAGATTCGAAAACAGTAGACGCTTTTTAGTTGGACGATGAAATCTTCCATAAATGGTGGGTCATGTTGTTTTTCCAACGATCGATCCGGCTGTATTGCGGTTCAATATTTTTCCAAAAGAGCTTGCATTAAGAGCATATCCCCAGAAGGCGCTGTGCATTTTTAAAATAGATGTTTTCTTTTTCGCGGTCCGTCAAATGGGTCCGCTCGATGAATGCAAACTCATCGCAAGAACGGCTCCACGGGCAATCGCTCGCAAACAGCACGCGCTCGGAGCCGTGCTTGGAGACGAGCCGCTCAAACTGTTCCGGCGAGCAGAGGCGCGCGGACATCGCGGTATCGATATAAAGCGGCTGCCCGGCGACGAACTCCTCGGCCTCCTGATAGCGCGCCATCCCTCCCATGTGCGCAGCAATGACTGTCATACGTGGAAAGAGCTTGACCACCCTGGCAACGGCCTGCGGCGTGGCGTGGATCAAATCGGGCGAGAGCGGGTCCCAACCCGTATGGAAGGTGACGGGCAAGCCGAGCGAAGAGATCGCATCATAGATCGGATACATCTTTGGGTCGTCGATGATGAAATCCTGATAGTCGGGGTGCAGCTTAACGCCGTACATGCCGAGCTCCTTGATGCGTTGCAGTTCATCCAGCGCATCGGGTGCGTCGGGATGGACAGATCCAAAACTATAAAACATGGGATCGTCGATGGAAGCGGCCCAGTTGTTGACAATGGGCTGCTGGGTGGGTTTGGTGGCGATATTCATCGCCATTGCGGCATCCACGCCCCAGG
>DBFXIC010000157.1:0-15274 GCA_048455095.1 Anaeromassilibacillus sp. | reverse complement strand
TTCCTTGGCGCGCCCGAAGTAGAGATGAGAAAAAGGCTCCTGTGGAGCGTTTTTCCATCGACGTCCCTTCCCAAGAACGCGAGCCCGCAGGCGAAGCGCGATTGGAGGATGTCGGAAAATGGCAAAAGAAAAAAGACTGTTTAGTGACAAGCACAAAACAGTCTTTTCCTTGGCGCGCCCGAAGGGACTCGAACCCCTGACCTTCTGATTCGTAGTCAGACACTCTATCCAGCTGAGCTACGAGCGCATAGACAGCTTACTTAAAGCTGCCATAGTATAATAGCATGTTTGTCCCAAAAATACAAGGGGTTTTTCAAAAAATATTCCAAAATTGGGATAGAAATTATTTATTGCAGATCTTTTGGTCCTGGAGCGGGCGTTGGCGTCTCCTCCAAGACAGGATAAAGCCATTTCAGCGCCACACAATCGTGCGGGGCAAGAGAAATGGAATTGCGCTCATCGGGCAAAACACCAATCATAGCTTTTGCTTCGCGCCATTCCGGGGGCAGATAAATACAATGAACCTGCTCCCCTGCGTTGATCGCAACCAGGAGCCGTTCCTTTCCATCGTCGCGCACATAGGCCATACAGTGGTCCCCTGCCATCAGCGGATAGATGGTACCTTCTTTTAAACATGGGCAGTCCCTGCGCAGTTTGGCGAGGCGCCGGTACCATTCGATCAGACTCTCATCTTCATGGCCCCACGGATAGCAGCAGCGATTGAATGGGTCGCGATAGCCTTCAAGGCCGGCCTCGTCGCCATAGTAGATGCACGGGACGCCCGGCAGGGTATACTGCATCAAGGCGGCCAGCCGAAGCAACCGCAGACCTCTATTGCGTTGTTCTCTGGAAAGATGTGTGGAGCTCTGCCAATCGCGTCCGCGGTTGTTCATCGGTTCCCCGGCAAGAACTGTGATTGCACGCTCTGTATCGTGTGTGCCGATGTGGTTCATCAGGATGCGCGTGACCTGCGGCGGGTAATTCTCCACAACGTTCATAATGATTTCCATCATGCTGGATGCATCCGCACCGGTGAGAAATCCGAGGATTGCGTTCCGGAAGGGATAGTTCATCACGCTGTCGAGCTGATGTCCCTGGAAATATTTGCGGCGGCGGCCATAGGCTTCTTTATTGGACGCATCCTCCCAGACTTCTCCCAGGACAACGGCGTCTGGGTTTTCTGCCAGCGCTGCCTCACGCAGGTTTTCTAGGAATTCGTCCGGCAGTTCGTCTGCGACGTCGAGACGCCAGCCGTCCGCGCCTAAAGCCAACCATTTGCGGATGATGCCGCGATCTCCGTTGATATAATCGTTGTAGGAGGGATCGCACTCGTTTACATCCGGCAGGGTGTCGAAGTCCCACCAGCAATCGTAGCGGTCCGGCCAGGGATGGAAATTGTACCAGGATGAATACGGCGAGTGCTGCGAGTTGTATGCACCCTCGACAGGATACCGTTTCTCTCGGTTGAAATAAATGCTGTCGCTGCCCGTGTGGTTGAATACGCCGTCCAGAATGATGTGCATGCCGCGTTCCTTTGCAGCCGCGCACAAATGCTGGAAATCCGCCTCTGTTCCGAGCAGCGGGTCGATTTTGGAATAGTCCGCCGTGTTGTACCGGTGGTTGGAATGCGCCTCAAAGATGGGGTTTAAATAGATACATGTGACACCGAGGGATTCCAGATAAGGCAGTTTTTCCTCAATGCCCTTGAGGTCGCCGCCAAAATAATCGGAGTTGGTCACCTTTCCCTGCCCGTTTGGTTTCCAATCGGGCTGTTCCCCCCAGGTTTCATGCAGCTTGCGGTCTGTGGGGACATTGTATTTTGGCGTGCCGGAGTTATAAAAACGGTCCGGAAAAATCTGATACATGACGCCGCCGACCATCCAGTCGGGCGTACGGAATGCCGGATCGTATACGGTAAGCTGCCAGGGACCGTTGTGCGAATCCGCGGAACCCTCGCCGCCAAAGCTTTTTGTCAGTTCCAGTGTGCCGCGCCAGGTGTCAATATAAAAACGATAAAAATAGAGCCCGGGCTCTTTGGGTGCAAAGTGGCATTCCCACCATTCGTGTGTTTCCCCGTCCATGCCGCACCAGAACATGCCGAAATTTTCTGTCTGTCCCCAGTTGTCGTCCTGCACCACCAGCCGCGCGGCGGAACATTTTAGGTCGCGTGGAACAATGATACGAAAGTGGACGGGTTCTCCCGCAGGAACCGCGCCTGTGGGATTCCGGTAGACTGGATTGCGTGAATTGAACATCGTGTTCTCTCCTCTTACATCATACAAGTTGCCCCGTAAAGGCAGGCGTTCCAAATGGAATGTTATTTTGCAGCGCCAACGGCAAAACCCATAGAAGCGCTGTAAAACGGCCGCGTCCAATGGAAGTCTGCCCGCGGGGACCTGCTATCCCTGCTAAAGGGGAAAGCAGAATTGCGGCCAGAAGCGGCCGCAGCGTTATGTCGCGCAAACCGGGCCCGCCATGGAACACCACCGTGTTCCATTCCAAAAGCTGGTGCAGCTTTTGTGCCGTGCGCGGTGCGCGCACGGCGGCGGGCCCGGAAATGATCCGAGGCTGATTTTTAAGAATTTAGATCGCACGCCCTACATGCAACGCTGTGCGCAGGCAAATTGTACCTGCAACATTTTAAGCGCTGGTATTCCGGAAATTGTTTTTTGTAAAACACGTTGGAATTATTGGTGGTAAGCACTTTAGCCATTTTACACAAGCAGCCATACCAACTCCGGCGGACGCACAGATGATTTCTTTTAGATGGCTCCGTGCCGGCCGTGCCTGCAAACGCAATTTGCGTTAGCGCATTTTCTTGAAGATGGGCTTTTTGATGGCCACCTTGCCGGATTTTTCCGTGGGCGGCGCCGGCGGGACGGGCATTGCGTGCCAAATGTTGTTGGCATAGTCGCGGATGGAACGGTCCGCAGCAAAACGGCCCGCCTTCGCGATGTTGACCAGACCCATCTGGTTCCAACGGGTCTGATCCTTATAGAGCTCGACCGCACGTTTCTGTGCCTGCGAATAGGACTCAAAATCTGCAAGGACCATATACGGGTCCACGTTCAGCAGGGAATCCGTGATGTCGCGGAAGGACACGCCGCAGAAGCCCTTGTTCATCTCATCGACCGCTTTGCGAATCACCTGGTTGTTCTCGTAGAACACGCGCGGACGGTAGCCGGAGCGCTTGAGCGCCGCCACCTCGGGCGTGGTCATGCCGAACAGCAGGATGTTGTCGTCGCCGACTGCTTCGTGGATCTCCACATTTGCGCCGTCGAGCGTACCCAGCGTCACGGCCCCGTTAATCATGAACTTCATGTTGCTGGTGCCCGACGCCTCCGTGCCTGCCAGGGAAATCTGCTCGCTGATGTCCGCCGCTGGGGTCAGAATCTCGGCCAGCGTTACGCGGTAATCCTCCACGTAGACCACCTTGAGCTTCTGGTTGACGCGCGGGTCGTTGTTGATGGTCTCCGCAAGGTCCACAATGAAGCGGATCATCTGCTTTGCGAAGATATAACCCGGCGCGGCTTTTGCGCCGAAGATATAGGTGTGGGGCGTGAAGTCTGCATTGGGGTTTTCGCGCAGCCACTGGTAGGTGGTCAGGATGTGCAGTGCGTTCAGATGCTGGCGCTTATATTCGTGCATGCGCTTGATCTGCACGTCGAAGATGGAATCGGGATCGAGCACAATGCCGTTTGCCTTCTTGATATACTCCGCCAGGCGCACCTTGTTGTCGCGCTTGATCTTGGCGAGCTTTTCCAGGACGGATGCATCATCCTTAAATTCCAGGAATTTTTCAAGCTGCGCCGCGTCACGGATATAGCCGTCGCCGATTTTCTCGGTCAACAGGGCGGCCAGTTCCGGGTTGGACTGGTTCAGCCAGCGGCGGTGCGCGATACCGTTCGTCACGTTCTGGAACTTCTCCGGCATTTCGGTATAGAAGTCGTTAAAGACGGTTTCTTTCAAAATATCGCTGTGGAGCGCAGATACGCCGTTGACGGAATGCGCGCTGATGACCGCAAGATTCGCCATCTTGACATAGCCGTCGTTCAGCGGGGCCATGCGGCCGACCTTGTAGCCGTCCACGTGGCGCTGGTGCATCTGCTCACAGAAGCGGCGGTTGATCTCCTGCACGATCTGATAGATGCGCGGCAGGCGGAACTTGAAGAGCTCCTCGCTCCAGCACTCCAGCGCCTCAGCCATGACCGTGTGGTTCGTGTACGCGATGGTGCGGGTCACAATGTCCCATGCGGCTTCCCAAGTGTAGCCGCACTCGTCCAACATCACGCGCATCATCTCGGGGATGGCGAGCACGGGGTGCGTGTCGTTCAGGTGGATGGCCACCAGATCCGGCAGGTTGTCGAGCGTGCTGTACTTGAACAGGTGGCGGCGGATGATGTCCTGAATCGTCGCGGATACCAGGAAATACTGCTGGGAAAGGCGCAGGCTCTTGCCCTCCAGATGGTTGTCTTCGGGATAGAGCACCTTCGTGATGACCTCCGCCATGGCGTTCTGCTCCATGGCGCGCAGATAGTCGCCGCTGTTAAAGCGGGACATGTCGAATTCCTCGCCGCGCGCAGACCAGATGCGCAGGACGCTGATGCCCTTGCCGTCCATGCCGGAAACGTACATATCGTACGGCACGGCGGTAACCTTATCGTAGTCTTTGTGGTTCACAATATGGTACTGGTTGTTCCAGTATTCCTCAATGTGGCCGCCGAAGTGTACTTCGACGCGCTTCTCCGGTACTTCCTGCAGCCAGACCTTGCCGCCCGGCAGCCAGAAATCCGGCAGCTCTGTCTGCCAGCCGTCAACCAGCTTCTGGCGGAAAATACCGTATTCATAGCACAGGGAATACCCCATGGCCGGATAGCCCTGGGTGGACAGGCCGTCCAGGAAGCACGCGGCCAGGCGGCCAAGACCGCCGTTACCGAGGCCGGCGTCCGGCTCCTTTTCGTAGAGGTTGTCGAGCTTGAGGCCCATCTCCGAAAGCGCTTTGCGGAAATCCTCCTCAACACCCAGATTGTACAGGTTGTTCTTCAGAGAACGACCCATCAAGAATTCCATGCAGAGATAATAGACGCGCTTTGTGTGCGTTTCTTCCGCGCGGTTTTTAAACTCATGGTATCCCTTTGTCATGAGATCACGCACGACGAGAGCAACAGCTTTATAGCATTGATCGTCCGTTGCATTGTCCAATGTCAGGCCGAAGTTGTGCTGCAGCTTTGCTTCGATTTGTTCTTTGATCGTACTGATCGGCAGCCTGTAATTCATAAGAAATCCTCCAAATGTCCATGAAGTAATAGGAAAGCGAACTATATATCTGATAGACCGTTTCATTGGTCATACATGCTTATTATATACCAATTATTACTAATTTACAACAAAATCATGCTTGTATCCATGGATTTCCATTCCTGTACAAATTCCGCATGGTAAAGCCAAAAACTGCTCTTTCGACACATTGCGGAGAAAAGCTTGCCTTGCGAATGATTTTTGGTCTGAATTTGTGCAATATTCCTAAAATTTCAAAAAGTTGTCGTTTTGCGCCGCTTTTCCGTTTTTCAAAAAAGAAACGCTTCCTTATTTGACCAAAATAGACTATAATAAAAAATAAGCTTGCGCCAATACGCTAACCCAGAGAAAGGTTGTCATCTGTTTTTTGGTGCGTTGCGCCCCGGATGAGGATGCAGCCGCTGAACTGGCGCAATAAAAATTAAGATTACATTTAGATTATCGTGCGCCCGGCATCTTTTGTTGCCGGAGCAGAACATAGGGGGTATGTTTTCATGAGCAGGAACCGCATCCGCCTGAATATTTGCGGGGCCGAATTCGCCCTCACCTCGGACGACAGCGAATCTTACGTCCACGCGATCGCGGAGGAGGTAGAGGCTGGAATTACCGAATTGGTACAAAAAAGTCCGCATATTTCGATCACCACGGCGGGGATCATCTCCGCGCTCAACTACTGTGATGAAAAGCACAAGAGCGAGGACGCCGCGGACAATCTGCGTTCTCAGATCAAGGACTATCTCGAGGATTCCTCCCGCGCCCGTACCGAAGCGGAAGAAGCGCGCCGGGAGGTGGAGCGCCTGAAAAAGGAACTGCAAACCCTGCGCGCCCGCCTTTCTGAGCAGACGGAGCTGGTGGCCAAGGCAGCGCATGAGGCGCAGAAAGCGCCGGAACCGGAGCAGCCGCCCGTACAGCAGAAGCCCGCGAAGACCGTTCCACGTCAGCAGGGATACGCTCGCGCCGCGCGGGAGCACATCCCGGGCGAGCGCGCTCAGACCGTGGTCGAGGACCCGGAGGGCTTCATGAGCTTCTTTGAGAAAAAAGATGACGAATTATAAGGGAACAGGGACCCCCGAGGTGCTGGCGCCCGCTGGCGGGCCGGAGAGCCTGCGGGCCGCGGTGCGCGCAGGGGCGGACGCGGTGTATCTGGGTGCTTCTGCGTTCAGCGCCCGCGCCAACGCGCAGAACTTCGACGGGCAGTCCCTGAAAGAAGCGGTGGAATACTGCCATGCGCGCGGCGTAAAGGTCTACTTGGCTTTGAATACGCTGCTGCGGGAGGACGAGCTCCTGCCCGCGCTGGAACTTTTGCAATACGCCTGCACCCTGCCCGTGGACGCCGTCCTCGTTCAGGATACAGGCCTTCTTTTGCTTGCGCGGCAATGTGCGCCGGGGATGCCGCTGCACGCTTCCACACAGATGTCGCTGCACACGCCCGCAGGGGTACGCGCGGCATACGAGGCGGGGCTTTCCCGCGTAGTCCTCTCCCGGGAAATGTCTTTGAAAGAGATCGCGGAGGTGCACGCGGCCTGTCCGGCGGAGTTGGAAGCCTTTGTGCACGGCGCGCTGTGCATGTCCGTCTCTGGCCAGTGTTATTTCAGTTCCATGCTGGGCGCGCGCAGCGGCAACCGCGGCCTTTGCGCCCAGCCGTGCCGCCTACCCTTTTCCGCGCCGGGCGGCACGGGCCACGACCTGAGCCTCAAAGACCTCTCCATGATCGAACGCATCGGGGAGCTTGCACAGGCGGGTGTGGTGAGCGCGAAGATCGAAGGGCGCATGAAGCGGCCGGAATACGTGGCCGCGGCGACGCGCGCCTGCCGTCTTGCGGCGGACGGGAGCCCCCTGCCGCCGGAGCTGCTGCGCAATTTGGGCGCGGTGTTTTCGCGCTCCGGATTTACGACTGGATATCTGGATGGCGAACTGGGCCGGGAGATGTTTGGCACGCGCACCAAAGAGGACGTGACCGGTGCGACCGAAGCGGTGTTCTCCGAGTTGCGCAACCTGTACCATCAGGAACTGCAGCGGGTCCCCATCTCCTTTTCCCTGACCGTGCGCGCGGGTGAGCCGGTCGTGCTGACTGTCCGGGACGGGGAGGGGCGCGAAGCGTCCGCACAGGGGCCCGCTCCGGAACCGGCGTTGCACCGCCCGGTCACGGCGGAGCGCTGTGAAGAACAATTAAAGAAAACGGGCGGCACGCCGTTTTTTGTGCGGGAGATTTCCTGCAACATCGGAGATGGCCTGAGTATTCCAGTTTCTCTCTTGAACCGGCTGCGCCGCGAAGGATTGGAAAAGCTGGAACGGTTGCGCGCGGTACGCGCACCGACGGCGTTTTCCCCACAACCATTCTCCCCCGCGCCGCACAGGGTATTCCTTCCGGATGGAAAATTGCCGATGCGGGCGCGCTTCTCAAACACAGACCTTCCAGATGCTGCAAAACAGTGCGAATGGGTCTATGTGCCCTACAACACGCCCCCGGAAGAACTTTCCGCTTTGAAAACCGAAGGATTTTCCGTTGCGCTGGATCTGCCGCGCGGCCTGTTCGGCATGGAGCAAGCACTGAAAAAGCGGCTGCAAATTGCCAGGGAGGCGGGTGTGACGCACGTCTGGGCGGGCAACCTGGGTGCGGCGGCGCTTGCAAAAGAACTGGACCTGACGGTGCACGGCGGGTTTTCCCTAAATGTGACGAATTCTGCGGCGCTACAATGGTATGCTGGCTTCGGTTTGTCCGATATGGAGTTGAGCTTTGAATTGGCGCTCTATGCGGCGTCCCTTTTGAAAGGGGAACTCCCGCGCGGGCTGGTGCTCTACGGGCGGCTGCCGTTGATGCTGACCCGAAACTGTCCCGCGGCCAATTCGGAAAAAGGCTGTTTGCACTGTACGTCCGCGCCTGAACTCACAGACCGCAAGGGCGTGAAGTTCCCCGTCCAATGTGCGGGTGCGTGTAGCGAGGTGTTGAATTCGGTGCCGCTCTGGATGGCGGATCGCCTGAACGAGGTCAAGAATATGGATTTCGGCGTACTCCGCTTTACCACAGAGACAAAGGACGAGCAGCAGCGTGTCCTGGCGGCGTATCTCCACGGGAACACCACCTCGCCCGCCCCCGGCTCCTTCACCCGCGGCCTCTACTACAAAGGCTGGGCCCCAGGCTGAGCCTGGACGCACCGCCGGCCTCGGGTTTTCTGTGGGAAACAAGCTGAGATTTGGCCGGACAGAAAGAACAATCTCCCGAAAATCGCTTAGGACTTCCCATGGGGTGCGATACCGCTTATTTATGAAACTGTTGTAAATGGTTGCACCGGAGGTGCGAAAAGAACAAATTTCCGAAAGGCTGTTTGGGACTTTCAATGGGGCGTGGTAAAGCCGTTTTTAGAAGATTGCTGAACGTGGTCTACGGTCAAATGGCTTTCAAAGATTCCCAAAGGGGATTCTGCGAAAAATCCGGCCCGTCCGGCGCGCGTTCTGCGCGTCGCAAACGCGTCAAGGCCGTGTTTTGTGGGATGCGGTGCATCCCCACGGCGGGCCGGAGGAAACGCTTCGCGCCAATCTTCCGGCGGGTAAAAACCTGTTTTTTTGAACCTGCTTCTTAAAACGAGGAAGGGTTCAGCTTTGCCCGTTGTCATGGGAAGCAGAATGGCATCCCTGAGCGGAACAGCCCCTTGACAAAAAATGGTATTTTAGCACGTCAATACGATTTTCAGAAGATTGTCCCAGCCTTCTAAAAGCCGGCAACGCTTCAGCTCCGCTCGTCCGGCGCAAGGATAAAATCAATGATTTAATCAATGAAAACGCTGCTCGTGGCAAGCCCCACAAGAGCAAAAATAGTATGCAATCAACTTCATATCAACGGAGGAAATTTATGAAAAAGGCGGTCTCAATCATCATGGCGCTTGTACTGGCGCTCACATTTACCCTGTCCGGCTGCTCACTGCTCGGCGGCGGCTCCGGCGCGATGGACTTTAACGCGAAAATGACGCTGAAAGCGCCGGATCCGGCGCCCGGCGACACCCCCAAGGTTTTGTTTGTCGGCAACAGCCACACCTTTACGAACGATCTGCCCGGCATGTTTTACGATCTGGCGAGCGCGCTCGGTCATGAGACCGACGTGTATGATCTGACAGAGGGCTACTATACGCTGGAAAACTTTGCGGATTTGGAGGACGACTTGGGTGCGCTGCTGGACCAGGCCCTCGCCGCGGAGACGTGGGATTATGTCGTTTTGCAGGAGAACACCGGAAACGCGGTCTCCCCCACGGCGGATGAGGATATGTTCCCCTATGCGCGCACACTGGACAAAAAGATCAAGGCGGCGGGCGGCCAGACGGCTTTCCTGATGACCTGGAGCCCGAAAAACGGCGTAGAGAGCGGCGTGTTGAAACTGGACCGCAAATCGGTGCAGACCATGCTTGCGGAGAACTATATCGCCATCGCGGACGAGCTGGACGACCTGCTGATCCCAGCGGGCGTGGCTTTTATGCGCTGCGCGGAGCAGTATCCGGAAATCGAGCTGTGGGATGAGGATGAACAGCATCCATCCCTCGCAGGCACCTATCTTGCGGCCTGTACGGCGTATGCCCTCTTTTTCCAGGAGTCGCCCGAGGGCTGCTCCTTTACTTCCGACCTTGACGCGGATACGGCTCTGAAGCTGCAGGGCGTCGCCGCGGGCCTGGTTCTTGCATAAATACAGCCGTCAAATGGAAAGAATCATATAGAATGAGGACGTTGCCTATGAAATCCTTGAAGATCAAACGATTGAATGAGAATGCGATTTTGCCGGAGCGCGCCAGCGCAGGCGCGGCGGGAATGGACCTGCACGCCTGTATCCCGTCCCCGGTGACGATTGCGCCGCGCGAGCTGGTGCGTATTCCGACCGGGCTGGCGATTGCCCTGCCGGATGAAACCACCGTGGCGCTGATTTTTGCGCGCAGCGGGCTCGGCATCAAACACGGCGTGTCCCTTTCGAACGCCGTCGGCGTGATCGACAGCGACTACCGCGGGGAAATCTGCGTGGGCCTGTGCAATGTGGGCGGGGAGCCGTATACCATCGAGCCAAACGAGCGTATCGCGCAGATGGTTTTGACACCCGTCCTGAACCTCCCTTTGGAGGAGACGGACGACCTGGGCGAGACGGAGCGCGGGGCGGGCGGCCTCGGCTCCACGGGCCGGTAAAGGGGCGTTTTTCATGAAGAAAAACCTTGTGAAAAGCCTGCTTTTGATCGTCCTGCTGCTTTTGGCTATCGTGCTGGGCAGTGTGATCGGTTCGGCGGTGCAGGGCGTGGCGTTCCTCTCTTGGCTTGGGTTGAGCACCGGCTTTGGGTTGGAACCCGTCACGCTTGACCTCTCGATTTTAAAGTTGACTTTTGGCCTGTCCATTCAGGTCAATGTGGCGCAGGCCATCCTGCTTTTGGCCGCGATTTTGGGATACACAAGAATCCATGTAAAGGAGTAACGCCCATGTTGTATCTTGCCTCTTCTTCCCCGCGCCGGCGCGAGCTGCTGGACCTGGCGGGGATCCCCTATCTTGCCGCGCCAACGGCTGCGGACGAGCGTTTTGCCGACGGCACGCCGCCCGAGGAGGCCGTGCGCCTGCTGGCCCGCCGCAAGGCGGAGGCGTGCTTCGCACTGCATCCGGACGGCGTTGTGCTGGGTGCGGACACGGTGGTTGCGTTGGGAAGCCAAATTTTGGGCAAACCCAAGACCCCGGAGCGCGCCGCGGACATGCTCCGTCTGCTCTCCGGCAAGACGCACGAGGTGTTCACCGGCTTTTGTGTGCTCACAGAAGGCCGCTGCGAAGTGGCGGCGGAGCGCACCGAGGTGTCGTTCTACCCGCTCTCTGAACAGGAGATCCGGGACTACGTGGCCACCGGCGAACCCATGGATAAGGCGGGCGCATACGGCATCCAAGGAAAGGGTGCTCTGTTGATCCAGGGGATTGATGGGGATTATTATAACGTGATGGGCTTGCCGATTGCGCGCGTGGCGCGGATTCTGCGGACATTTGCCGTTTAATTCCTTTTTTGGCACAGGCAAAATGTGGAATTTGCCAAACTTTTTTTGTTCACAATTTTTCTGTTGAGAATTGGTATAGGGGCGGGTATAATAAAGTTTATGTAAAATACCCGTGCTCTGCATCCATTGCAAAGCCTTTGGGATGACTGATACACAAAGACGTGAAAAACGCCGTTTGGCAAATACCCAGTCGCGCGGCATCGTTTGAAAGGGGAATTGTTGGCCATGTTTTCTAAGGACATCGGAATTGATCTCGGCACTGCCAATACGCTTGTATATATGAAGGGAAAGGGCATCGTCATGCGCGAGCCCTCCGTAGTTGCTGTGGACGTCCGCACGGACACCGTCCTGGCGGTTGGCTCCCATGCAAAGGATATGATCGGCCGCACGCCCGGTTCTATTGTGGCTGTGCGCCCGCTCAAAGACGGCGTGATCGCGGATTTCGACATCACCGCGACCATGTTGAAGCATTTTATCAAGAAGGCGGTCAAATCCACCGCGTTCAGCCGCCCGCACATCGTCGTCTGTATCCCGTCCGGCGTCACCGAGGTGGAACGCCGCGCCGTGGAGGATGCGGCGCGCCAGGCAGGCGCCAGCCAGGTCGAGCTGATCGAGGAGCCCATGGCTGCGGCCATCGGCGCGGGCCTGCCCGTGGCCGAACCGACCGGCAGCATGGTGGTGGACATCGGCGGCGGTACAGCGGAAGTGGCCGTGATCTCCCTCGGCGACATCGTCACCTCGTGCTCCGTGCGCGTGGCGGGCGATAAATTCGACGAAGCCATCATCTCCTATGTGAAAAAGAAATACAATCTCCTGATCGGCGAACGCACCGCAGAGGAGATTAAGATTGCAATCGGTTCTGCGTTCCCGACCGGCAGCGAGGCGGACGACGCGTCCGTCGATATTAAGGGCCGTAACCTGGTGGACGGTCTGCCGAAGAACGTGAGCATCAGCGCGGAAGAGGTGCGCGAGGCGCTTTCCGACCCGCTCGCAGTCATTGTGGATGCGATCAAGAGCACGTTGGAAAAGACCCCGCCGGAGCTTTCGGCGGATATCATCGACCATGGCATCATGCTGACCGGCGGCGGTGCACTGCTGCGCGGCCTCGATCAGCTGGTCGAACAGGAGACCGGTATGCCGGTCCATGTGGCGGACAGCCCGCTGGACTGCGTGGTGGACGGCACCGGCAAGCGGCTGGAGGTCACCATGCCGTCGTCCTATTACAAAGCGCGCCGCTGATTTGAAAGAAACAGCAGACGTTCGCCGGATTCAAACCGGAGCGGCTTGCTTGGTTTTCCGCTTGAGGCGGCAATCTGCGGAATTATCGGAATAGAAGGCTCTCTGTGTTCTCTGAACAGGGGATGCGTCGTGGCGATGCGGGTTGGTTTCCCCACGGGAAAGCAGGTGGATAGGGAGGAATGATTCCCATCCGTTGTGAATAAAGTGTGTTGTTTTGTGAGAAAGGCCCCTGTGGACGATGCGGGACTTTCAATACCCTGAGAAGTTTCAAGCAGAGGATCACGGGCGTGCAATGTGCGCCCGTGATTTTTGTAATAGCTCTTTTCCCCATCGGTGGAACAGATCAAGGTGCGCATGCCTTCGGCTGCGCGCGAAAAGATGAAACAAAAGAGGGGAATACGCGGTCCGCCGGAACGGCGTTCCGCACCGGGTGGGGAGTACATCCGATTTTAAACGGCCACGGGAGGTGTTTGCAGAATGAAAGACTTTATGCACGGCACAAGCGCAAAGGTATTGTTGGCCGTGGTATTCGTTATGTTGGCCCTGATGTTGTATACGGCAACACAGGGAGGATCGGTTGTGGCGAACGCGTTGGGGCTGGTGGCGACGCCCATGCAGCGCGTGAGCACGATTGTTACAAACAACGCCGCTGTTGCGGCGGAGCCGCTCACCCGTTCCAAAGAGGACTTATTGGCGGAGAATGCGGCGCTGCAAAAGAAAATTGACGAACTGAACGCAAAGCTGGTCAACTACGACCAGTACCGGATGGAGAATGCGCAGCTGCGCAAGTATCTGGAATTGAAGGATGAAAATCGGGACTTTAAGCCCGTGCCTGCGGCGGTCATCGGGCGGGACCCAAATGTGCTGTATAAATTTACGATTGATAAGGGAACCAGTGACGGTGTTTCCAAGAATGACCCGGTCATCACGGATGCAGGCGTGGTGGGCTTTATCTCTGCGGTCAACGCGAACTACAGCCAGGTGACGACGATCCTCTCGCCGGATACGAAGATCGCGGCATTGGTGACCACGGAGGAAAAGGAACAGCCGGTCAAGGATTCCGGCGCCGCGCCCATTGACCAGACTGAACCGTCCCTGCGGCGGGACAGCGGTGTGGTGAGCACGGACATCAAGCTGTCGGACAGCGGGCTGATCAAGCTGGGCTTTCTGGCTGCGGATACGCCGGCAAAGGCGGGCGACGTGGTAACCACCAGCGGCCTGGGTGGCGTGTATCCGAGCGGGCTGGCGATCGGCGAAGTGGTTTCCGTTAAAAACGAGGCGTACGACGTTTCGCTGTATGCGGAGGTCAAGCCATTTGTGGACGTCAATTCCGTGCGCGACGTGATGGTAATCACCGAGTTTGAAGGTCAGGGCCAGGCGCTGGACGATGCATTTGGCGCCGCTTCTGAATCGGAGGGCCAGTGATGGACCGTTACAAGCTCATCCGATATTTTGCGTATACGATTGAAATTCTGATTTTGTACATGGTGCAGGAAACGCCGGGACTTCTTCCGGAATTGTTCGGCGCGCGGCCCGTCCTGCTGATTCCCGCGGCAATTTCAATCGCCATGTATGAAAGCGAGTTTGCCGGGATCGGGTTTGGCCTGCTGTGCGGCCTGTTCCTCGACATCGGCATGGGAGGCGTTCTGGGCTTCCACGGCCTGCTGCTGGCCGCCGCGTGTTACGGTGTGGGACTGTTGACAGCGGATCTGATCCAGACGAATTTCCTTACCTCCCTGCTGCTGGCTGCCGGGGCGGTAGCAGGCATTCTATTCCTGCAATGGCTCTTTTTCTACCTACTGTACGGCTATGACTACAGCGGCTATGCGCTGCTGACGCGTTATCTGCCGCGAATGGTCTACTCTTTTTGCACCATGCCCCTCTTCTACGCCTTCAACCGCGCCCTCGCTCTCCAAATCCGCCCCAAGGAAGGCTGAGGCAAACTGAGCCTACACGCACGGCCGGGCAAATTGAGTTCGCATGTACAGACGGCGCGGGGCTGTCTGAAAGAGATCATCTGTGCGTTCGCCGGACAGAAAGGGTCAGCTCCCAAAAGGTTGTTTCGGGTTTTCCCCGGGGTGCGGCATGTGTACCTTTAGGAAGGGCTAAAAATGGTTGCCGCGTAGCCGTGAAAGACGCCGTGCGTCTCTGGAGGTGAAAATTTATGAAAGCAAAAGTAACGCTGCGCAGCTTTGCGCTGGTGGGGATTGTGGTCGGCATCCTCGCCGTCTATACCCTGCGCCTGATCGATTGGCAGATTCTAAACGGCGCGGACACGCGCCAGAAGGCCGATTCCACCAGTGCGTCCATTGTGGCGATGGACGCCGCCCGCGGGGAGATTGTCGATGCGGCTGGGAATCCGCTGGCCGCCAACAAGACGGGCTACGCCATCCGCTTTGAGCGCCCGTATATGACGCGCGGCACCGAGAACGAAACCATCCGCCTGCTGACGAACCTGTTGAACAGCCGCAGCGAGGAATGGACCGACGAACTGCCGATCTGGGTCAACCCGGCGGATCAATACGAATTTCTGCCGGATTCCGATCGAGAGGTCGAACGCCTCAAGGGCAAGGATTTCGCAGATCTAAATTCCTACGCCACGGCGGACGACTGCATGAACGCCCTGATCGAAAAATACGGGATCGATGCTGCGCTTCCCAAACGGGAGATCCGCAATATTGCTTCCGTCCGCTATGGGATGACCAAGTCGGGCTTTAACGCCTCCACGCCGTATATC
>DBFXIC010000156.1:0-9867 GCA_048455095.1 Anaeromassilibacillus sp. | reverse complement strand
GTTTGGAGTGGGTGCCGACGCCGGAGAGACATTCTCCGGCCCCTCGACCGAACCGGCACTCGAGGATGAAGCAGATTGCGATGCCGCATCCGGCGGAGGGCTTCCCGCCGGTTCTTGTTGGGGACTGCATGCGGCCAAATTCGCCAGCATACAGAAGCTTAAAAGAACGCCCAAACACTTTTTCATTTTCATAAATCCATTCCTCTTATATTTTCGGCAGAATACCTCAAAAAGAGCTTTTTATTATTTAGGAGAAACACATTCACTTTGACATACGGCACATGCAAAGATGCAACATTTTGACTATACCTGCGCCAACGCCTGTTTGATGTCCTCCAGAATGTCCTCTGGATTTTCGATGCCGACGGACATGCGGATCATATCCGCGCTAATTCCGCCCTCAACCAACTGTTCGTCGGTCAGCTGACGGTGCGTGGTGCTGGCCGGATGCAGCACACAGGTGCGCAGATCTGCCACATGGACCACGATGGAAGCCAGCTTCAAGCCCTCCATGAATTTTGCAGCCGCTTCTCTGCCGCCCTTGATTCCAAAGGAGATTACGCCGCAGGTACCGTTTGGCATATATTTCTGCGCTAAATCATAATATTTGTTGCTCTGAAGGCCCGGATAATTCACCCATGCGATCCGGTCGTCCTGTTCCAGGAATGAAGCGACCTTCAGTGCATTGGAGCAATGGCGTTCCATGCGCAGCGCCAGTGTTTCCAACCCCAAATTCAAAAGAAATGCATTTTGCGGGCTTGCCTGCGCGCCCAAATCACGCATCAGATGGGTGCGCGCTTTTGTGATGTAGGCCGCGTTGCCAAACTGTTTGCTGTAGACAACACCATGGTAGGACTCGTCCGGCTCGGTGAACTCCGGGAACTTACCGTTGTTCCAGTCAAACTTACCGCTGTCCACAATCACACCGCCAACCTGTACAGCATGGCCGTCCATATACTTGGTGGTGGAATGGATCACAATATCCGCGCCGAATGTAAACGGGCGACAATTGACGGGCGTGGCAAAGGTGTTGTCCACAATCAGCGGAACGCCGTGCGCATGTGCGACTTCAGCGAACATCTCCAGATCGGTCACAATCAGTGCTGGATTGGAAAGTGTCTCTGCAAAGACGCAACGTGTGTTCGGCTGGAATGCCGCATTTAGCTCTTCTTTTGTGCTTTCCGGGGAAACGAATGTAAAATCAATGCCCATTTCGTGCATTGTCTTATAGAACAGGTTAAACGTGCCGCCGTAGATGGCGCTGGAGCACACTACATGGCCGCCCGCGCGGCAGATGTTCAAGACGGATATCAAAGACGCCGCCTGTCCGGACGAGGTAATCAGCGCACCGACGCCGCCCTCCAATGCCGCAATCTTTTTTTCCACCGCATCGATGGTGGGATTGCCAAGGCGGGTATAGAAGAATCCATCCGCTTCCAGGTCAAAGAGTTTGCCAAGCGTCTCCGCGCTGTTGTACTTGTAGGTCGTGCTTTGTACGATCGGCACCACGCGCGGTTCCCCGTCTCCGGGCGTATACCCCGCGTGGATACAATTGGTATCAATATGATACTGACTCATGAACCATTCCTCTTTTCACATCTGTATTTATGTATGAAGGGCCGCGCCTCCGGAATCGCGCGCCCAAAGCACCTGTCCGGTGATTTCGGCCCGCCGCTCCGAAAACGCGGCTTGGAACCCGCTCCATCAGGGATAGAGCAGAGATTTCATCCATCCTGCCGCCGCGTCTGCCATGGTGACCACGGCCCAGATCAACAAAATAAAAAGCACCACTGAAACCGCACGCACAATGAATCGCTTGCGCGGGCTCATCTCAGCAGCTTCGTCCAATTCTCCGGAGTCCTGATCTTCACCGGTCACACCGATGCTGTGCATCAGATCCACGGCCTCTTGCAGCCGGCTGTACGGTACAAAGACATTTTTATTGCAGATGCCTCCGTCCCCCGCATATGCGGAGGCGATGCCCTCCACACCACAGACGCGCTCCTCGTGCGGAATGCCGCTGTCATCCAGCGCTGCGCCAATCCTGCGGCACTTCTCTTCCGTGGCGGTCAGTAGCATCACAGGATCATTCTCCGCCGGTTCCCGCAGATGTTTTCCATTGCAGGCGGGGCAGCGGGATCCTTCCTTGACGAGCACCTGGCATTTGGGACAATAACGCATCATTTCACTTCCTCTCTTTTCTCGTACCATCATATCATACGAGTGGGCGCTCTTGCAATCCTTTTATCCGCTCTATCCCAAAATTGGCTGGAGCTGCCGTCCCTCCAAAGCCGCGAGCGCGGCGGGGAGCAGCTTTTCAAAATCCGACACCAACGAGTACGGTTTTTTCTCCGGGTCGTCCTGCGCCAATGGTACAAAATAGACATTCTTGGTATTCAGCAGCTTGCCGATATTCTGCGCCGATGCGGCGAGTGCATCGTTCGTCGCCAGCGCCAGCAGGACCGGCCTACCAATGCGCAGGTTTGACTTGACCGCCATGGTCACCGGCGTGTCCGTGATGCCGTTGGCCAGCTTTGCCAGGGTGTTCCCGGTGCAGGGCGCGACGATCATCAGGTCCACCATCTTTTTAGGTCCGATAGGTTCCGCCTCCACGATGGTCTGAATCACATCCCGCCCGGAGATATCCCGCAACTCCTGTAAAAAGTCCTCTGCCTTACCGAAGCGCGTGTCCGTTTTTGCCGCATTATAGGACATAATCGGCAAAAGATTGTAACCCTGGTCCGCCAGGGTACGCATCTGCTTTAAAGATTTTGAAAATGTGCAGAACGAGCCACACAGTGCATAGCCAAACGTCAGATCGCTCAAGACCCTCACTCCTCCATGATGTTGTAGATGGTGTTTTTAATAATCTCCCCTGCCGCCTTCGGCGCAACACGCCCCGGCAAGGACAACGCCTTGATCGTCTCAATGCCAAGTTTCTCTGCCGCCTCATAGTCCACGCCGCCAGGCGCGCTGGCCAAATCGATCAGAATAGTCCCCTCGCGCGCCTTAGAAAGCATCCGGCGGTTGAAGACGAGCGCAGGCACGGTGTTAAAAATCAGATCGTATTGGTCCCGGTCGCAGATGTCGTCCGTCTTGATCGCCTTGTAGCCGAGCAGCTCAATCCAGGCGAGATCGCTCGTCTTTCGGGCGCTCACAGTGACTTTTGCGCCGATCCCGCGCAGGGTCCAGGCCAGCACCTTTCCAATCCGCCCGAATCCGGCGACCAAGCAGTTGCTGCCGTTGATTGTTCCAGGGTATTCCCGCATGGCAATTTCCAAAGCGCCCTCCGCTGTGGGAACCGTATTTTTCACAGCGAAATCCTCACGGGTGTAGTAGTCGTAGGTATCGATGCCGTCCCATAGCTCGCTGGTAAGGAACAGCTTTCCCATCATGCCGCCGAACACCTGCTTGTTGCGCATGTACTCCGCAAACGTATCGTCCAACAAGGTCTTTTTTTCACTGTACTGCGTATTTAGGTACTTCCCGTCCGCCGTAACCGGCAGGGGCAGGATAATATTTTCACATCTGGCGGCGATTTCGTCCAGCTCGGCCTTGACGACACCCTTCGTAAAATCTACGGTATCAAAGCCGAACGCGTATACGGTATATCCGTCCGAGGCGATGGACTCGGCCAAAGCGATCTGCCGCCGGTCGCCGCCGACTACGCCAAAACTGTTATAATCGATCATGCTTCAAACCTCCTGTACTGGCTGAACAGCCGGTTTGTTGCCCCTTTCAAGGGAAATATGGCTGTAACCTATAGTATGGGGATTTTTACGCTGTGTGATTATCCTGGACAAAAACCCACGCGTCTGTGGCCAATATTTTTCGCTCCAATTTTCAAGAAACTGTTTATTCTTTTGGGATTTTGCAATATAATAAATTAGTAAAGTCTGCCGATGGCGGCAGCTTTCTTTTTGCGCTGAATGGTTTTGCGGCGCTTCTCTTTTCTTCAACATCTGTTAAGGGAGATATATTGAATGGACAGCAACGACGTTTTATCCCAGGTAAGGAAGATTCATTTCGTTGGCATCGGCGGTTCCGGTATGTGCCCTATCGCCGAAATTTTGCATCACAAAGGTTACCAGCTTACAGGTTCCGACACCAGCGAATCCGACACGCTGCAGCGCATTCGCTCCTACGGCATTCCCGTCTCGATGGGACACCGCGCGGAGAACATCGGCGATGCGGAACTGGTGGTATATACCGCCGCCGTCAAACAGGATAATCCAGAGCTGGTGGCGGCCCGAGAAAAGGGTGTGCCCACGGTGGAACGCTCCGTTATGCTGGGTATGGTAACGCGCCGGTATTTAAACTCTGTCGCGGTCTCTGGCACCCATGGTAAGACGACGACGACTGCGTTGATTACGCAGATTTTTGTGAACGCGGGCGTCGACCCGTCCGCAGTTATCGGTGGAAAGTTGCCGTTTATCGGTGGGAATGGCCGTGTCGGCAAGTCAGACACCATCGTATGCGAAGCCTGCGAGTATGTGGATACCTTCCTACAGCTGGAGCCTGCGCTGTCTGTTATTCTGAACATAGACGCAGACCATCTGGATTACTTTAAGACGCTGGACAATATCATCCGTTCGTTCCACCAGTTTGCGTGCCAGACGTCCCGCATGTTGGTGATCAACGGCGACGATGTCAATTCCCGCAAGGCGGTGGAAGGGATTTCCGCAGAGAAAATTTTGACGTTTGGACTTGAAGAAGGAAATAACTACCGGGCCGTCAATATTGCCGATACAAAACGCGCCTGTGAGCGTTTTACCGTCACCAAAAACGGGGAGCACCTCTGCGATGTGGATCTCCGCATTCCCGGCAAGCACAATATCTACAATGCGCTGGCCGCTGTGGCGGTTGCGGACTATGTGGGTGTGGACGCACAAAAAATCGCTGAAAGCCTTCATCAGTTTACCGGCGTACACCGGCGCTTTGAAATTCTCGGCACCTTTGGCGGTGTGACGGTGGCGGATGATTTTGCGCATCATCCCACAGAGCTGACAGCCACCCTATCCGCGGCGATGAAGATGGGTTTCCGCGAAGTCTGGGCTGTTTTTCAGCCACATACATTTTCTCGTACCTTTATGCTGTTGGACGACTTCGCCAAGGCGCTCTCTATCCCAAATCATACAGTGCTTTCAGAAATTCTTCCCGTGCGCGAGGTCAACACGTACAACATCTACGCAAAAGATTTAGCGGAAAAGGTTCCGGGATGTGTGTGGTTCCCTACGTTTGAGGAAATCAGCGATTACGTCATGTCCAAAGCTCAAGAGGGTGACCTCATCCTGACGCTTGGCGGCGGTGATGTTTATAAGTGCGCCAATCGAATTGTAGAAAAATATCGCGCACAGGAACAAGCGGACTAATTTTATTGGCTTCAATTTCACATAATTATTAAAACGCGGGCGGCTCCCACCAATGGGAACCGCCCGCGTTTTAGTTATATTCGGATGGATTAAATGCTATTTCGATCAATATGCCGCGCTCAGCGGATTCAGCACGCCGTAGGCCTTATTTTCAATATCGTCAATATATTTGATTGCAAGGCCCGCACCCTTTGCCACACACATATCCGGTTCATCCGCAATATGCACCGGCATCTTCGCCTTTTTAGAGATCAGGCGGTCAAATCCATAGAGCTGCGCGGAACCGCCCGTCAGAATGATGCCGTCCGAATACACGTCGCCCATCAGCTCCGGAGGTGTCTTTTCCAGCATCTCCTGCACGGTGCGAATGATCTGCATAGCTGGTTCGATCAACGCCTCCAGCATCTCATCGCAGGAAATATCCGCCCACTGTGGCAGTCCAGTCATGGCGTTTCGCCCTTTGACACGATGCTTTACCATCTCTTTGCGCGGATACACGCAGCCGATGGCAATTTTTGCCTCTTCGGCCATGCGTTTGCCGATGATCAGATTGTACTTGCGGCGAATATATTTGATGATTGCCTCGTCAAATGTATTGCCCGCCGTCTTGATTGAGCGGGAAATCGCAATGCCACTCAAGGACAGGACGCCCATGTCCGTCGTTCCGCCGCCAATGTCCACGATCAGCGTGCCGTGCGGTTCGTCAATCTTTACCCCGGCGCCCATTGCCGCCGCGACCGGCTCCTCAATGAGGCAGATTTTTCGCACGCCAGCGGAACTGATCGCATCCACCACAGCGCGCTTTTCCACCTCGGTGATCAAAGAGGGCACGCTGACCACAACGCGCGGCATGAACACCTTGCTGCCGCTGATTTTTTTCATATAGTGTCCAATAAGATACTGCGCCAGATCAAAATTTGAGATCACGCCATTGCAGAGCGGCTGTACCACGTCGATGCGGTCCGAGGTGCGGCCCACCATTGCATATGCATCGCTTCCGATGGCGACCACTTCATCCGTTTCCACGTTAAACGCCACGACAGCCGGTTCTTTTAGAATAATTCCTTTGCCATCCAGATAAATCTTTACCGAGGACGTACCCAGATCAATTGCAATATCGGTTCCAAGCATGTATGATCACTTCCAATCAAAAGAATTCCTTCCGGCAATTTCAAAGCACGGCGCCTTGCACTGTTCTTTGAAATTGCCGCAGGAAAATAGACTTCTTCAAGTCATAAGGGACAACATCGCCCCACAATTGCCTGATTGCGGTTCTCTATTTCAATGCTCTCTCAACCGTCGGAATGGCAGCGAGCTTTTGCGAAGCTGGCTTCCGCTTACGGTGTGAGGTTATTATAACAGGCATTATGGAGTAAAGTGAACGAACCAGCCGAAATGGTTTTTCCTTGCCTGCGGTTTTCCGCAAGGTTCCTATTTCAATGCTCTCTCAACCGTCGGAATGGCAGCGAGCTTTTGCGAAGCTGACTTCCGCTTACGGTGTGAGGTTATTATATTACATCCGCAAAAGCTTTTCAACCATCGTTCTGTAAATCTCCCCCTACGGCACGTCCGCAACAGCGGCACAGATCACCTGCGCGGCGCCTGCCTGTAAAAGGATATGCGCACATTCTCCCAAAGTTGCCCCCGTGGTGACAATATCGTCTACCAACAAAATGCATTTTCCCCGAATCGGCGCTCCGGCAAGCGCACTATACACGCCGCGCACATTTTTAGCGCGGTCCTCTCTTGGAAGTTCGTGCTGGATACGATTTTCTCTCTCCTTGCGAAGCGATTCTACATAGGGAATATCCAGATGCTTTGCAATTGCACGTGCGACCAGCTCCGACTGATTGTACTCACGCTCCCGCATCCGCCGTTTTGATAGCGGAACGGCTGTCACAAACTCTATGCAGTCTGCGCGCACATCCACACATAACTGTTCCGCAATCTTCTGTCCATAATATGAAGCATATTCCTGATGGTTATGAAACTTAAATCGGATCAGGGAATCCCGCACCTTTCCATCGTATCGATAAGGCGTCAGGCAACATACAGTGTCCCCGCCTTCCCCTGCTTTCATGCGGCGGATCGTATGAGAAACTTGTACGTCCTTTGCACAGTGATTGCAGACTCCCCGATTGGGGTAAATTGCATCGTCACAAAAGACGCACCGCGGCGGGAACAGCATGTCCACCAGCAATTGAAGCGCAGTCCTCCGTTCCATTGTTTTATCCCTGCCCTTCTTGATCCGCGCCGGTCAGGAAATACAACAGCCCGGAATACCGCCGGGTTTTGCGCGCATTTGCCACCATCGCCTGTATGGTTCTCTGGGTACCCACCATCACCAACAATGTTTTTGCGCGTGTGATAGCAGTATAGAGCAGATTCCGGTAACAAAGCTGCGGCGGCCCCGGGAACATCGGCATTACCACGGCGGTAAATTCGTTGCCCTGGCTTTTATGCACCGTCATCGCGTAGGCCAGCTCCAGTTCCGATGCCGCCTCAAACTCATACAACACCAGGCGGTCGTCATCCATCAAAACCGTCAGTGCGGATGCCCTGCGGTCAATTCCACACAGCACGCCCATATCGCCGTTAAATACCCCCTCGCCGGTGGTACCGTCCGATTTGTTCCACGGAAGATTGTAGTCGTTTTTTACCTGCATCACTTTGTCACCCTCACGAAACAGGATGCCGTTGATGGTGACCTCATTCTTCTTTTTGTCGGGTGGATTCAGCGCCTCCTGAAGCCTCTTATTTAGCTCGTTGGTACCCAGCTCCCCCTTGCGGCCTGGACAGAGCACCTGAATATCCGCTGTGGGCGAATAGCCGTAGCTGGCGGGAAGCCGCTTGGCGCAGAGGCCGACAATCGTTTCTGCGACGTCTGCCGCATTGTTGTTGGGCAAGAAGAAGAAATCGCTGGTCCGGACAGCGAGATCGGGCATCTCTCCGGCCACGATCCGGTGCGCGTTTGTGACGATCAAACTTTGCATGGACTGCCGGAAAATTTCGTTCAGGCGCACCACGGGAAGCATCTCCGAGGCGATCAGATCCCCCAGCACGTTTCCAGGGCCGACGCTGGGGAGCTGATCGCTGTCACCCACCAGAATCAACCGACAGCCGAGGGGAAGTGCCCGAAGGACGGCTTCGAAGATTGTGACGTCCACCATGGAAAGCTCGTCGATCACCAGCGCGTCACACTCCAAAGCGTTTTTTTCATTCTTTGCAAAGGTGGGAAGATCGTTTTCGTCCCATTCCACCTGCAAGAGACGGTGAATGGTCTTGGCTTCCTTGCCTGTCAGGTCAGCCATGCGTTTTGCCGCACGGCCCGTCGGCGCGGCCAGCAGTACCTTTTCACCCTTACGTTCCAGAATTTTGATAATGGCATTGAGCGTGGTGGTCTTACCAGTGCCGGGGCCGCCAGTCAAAATCAGCATTCCCTGTTCCAGCGCCTTGCGGATTGCCTGCTTCTGCATCTCCGCATAGCGAATGGAAAGCTCCTGTTCCATAACGGAGATATAGTGGTCGATCCCGACAATGGACTGCGCCGGATAACGCAAAAGCATTCCGATACGTGCCGCCGCGTAGACCTCGGAGCGGTGCAACTTGGGCGTAAAGATAAACTCCCGGCCATGAAACAGTTGTGAGATTATAGAACCGTCTTGCTTCAGCTGTTCCAGCGCCTCCTGAGTGAGCGCCATATCCACGCCCAACATTCCCGCCGCCGCCGCAAGGAGCTTTTCCACAGGCAGGCAGGTGTGTCCGTTGCCGATGTTGTGCTTCAGCACATAGACAAGCCCCGCACGCAGGCGGCAGACATCATCCTGCGGCCGCTCCAAAGACGCGGCGATGTCGTCCGCGCGGCTGAACCCAATGTTCAGCCCCTCCTCGCACAGACAGTATGGATTTTCCTGTACGCATTCCACCGCCTGCGGGCCGAACTGCTTCCAAATGCGGACTGCTTCCTCCGGGGAAATCCCATACTGCCCAAGGCTGAGCATCATCTCCCGAATGCCGTGCACCCGCTGGAATTCCTCACCGATCTTCCGCGCCTTTTCCCGGGTGATCCCCTTGATGGCACTCAGGCGCTCCGGTTCATTCTCCAAAATATGCAGAGTATTGTCCCCAAAGGTATCCACAATGCGTGCCGCCATCGCAGCACCGATGCCTTTGATCGTCCCAGAGGACAAATATTTCAACATTGCAACCGCGGTCGCTGGCTTGGAGCGCTCAAATGCCTCCGCTTTGAACTGCGTCCCAAAGCTCGGATGACTGCTCCAATTGCCGATTACCCGCAGCTCTTCCCCAGCGCTGACCCAAGGCAGCGTCCCAACAACGGTCACCAGCTCCTGGCTATTGTTGAGTTCCAGCACCGTATATCCATTTTTTTCATTCCGAAAGACGATCCGCTCCACGGAGCCGGTCATCTCCAGAAGGGTTTCCTCGTACATATCCGTTCCTCCCGCCTGTCGGGTTTTGCCGTATTCTTTAGTAT
>DBFXIC010000155.1:0-7009 GCA_048455095.1 Anaeromassilibacillus sp. | reverse complement strand
GTGTGGCATTCGGATCAGCATAGATGCTCCGCGCGTTCTTCAGGGCCGTTGTGAACTTCTTCTGCACACTGGGAACGAGCTTATCGAGCTCCTCCTTTGTGACGGCTTCCGCCTTTTCCAGAACCACACCCAGCAGGTCCTTCCGCACCAGCTGGAAGGTAAAGCGCAGGACCTTATTCTGATCCGGCATGGTGAAGGTGTAGGTGCAGTCCTCCGTCGTGCAGTCGATCGCCTCGCCGTTGAGCAGAGCGGATGCAAACGTGCCGTCCACCGGTGTGAAGTGCAGCGTAATGGATTCGCCGCCCTTGACCGTTGCGCCGTAGATGCCGTTTGCGTCGAGGATCACCTCTGTGCTGCCCGTCACTTCCAACTCCACGTTCGGGCCATACTGGATGTTCAGCAGATGCGCTTCGCCGGAGATCACATCCTCCAGCTCCACAGACACAGACACTGCGGAAGCGGGCATCGTAAAGCTGTATGTTTTGCCTTCCTCTACGGTTGTCACCGGTACAGCGTTCCCGGAAACGTCCGCCACCTGTACGTTCTTCAGAAGCTTGCCCGTCTCAATCTCACCGATCTGCACCGTGACGGATTCGCCCTCTGCTGCATACGCTTTGTCCATCGTGAACGCCGCGCCAGGCACGGAAACGGACTGAACACGATACTGAGGATGGTCGGAGGTCTCACTGGTGACCGCCAAAAGTTCCTCGTCGGTCAGCGGCGCCGCGTATGCCTCCGCATAGTGGATGGTCCCTGCGAAATTGTAAGAGGGAGCACCACCGCGATAGGTAGAACCGAGCGCGATCTTATTTGCACCCTCAATGTCCTGGATGAATTTGAATCCGTTGGTAAGCTGGCTGCCGCTGTAGGTTGCGACCAAACGGCCATTGGCGAACAGCTTGTAGTACCCGGCTTCTTTGTCCGCCTTGAGCGCAACCGTGTTCTTACCGGAGGTGTTCACTGCGCCGCTGACGCGATATGAAGCGCCGCCATAGTTGAACGCGTTAGTACTGCTGTCGGCATTGCGCACCTCAAGACCCAGCGCGCCGTCCATCACATAGATGTGGAAATGGGTGTTGTTCTTTCCGTTGTCGTTGTTGGCGACACTGAATAGGGACTGGATTCCCGTTACGCTGGAAGTGTACTGCACGATGATCGTGCCCTCATTCATTCCGAGGATATCCTGCGCATAAGAGTTTCCCGTCAGATCCACCGGGCTTCCCGATGCGATGGTTTTGTCCTCTTCGCGGAAAATCATGCCCTTACCAACCGCTTCCACAGTGAACACCTGGTCCTTGCGATAGGTACCATTGTCCGCGCGCACACGGATGGAATAGAGCTGTCCTTCTGCGAGATCTTCTGCAATCAGCAGCGTATCGCCGTCCACGGTGAAGTGGCCGTTTCCGGTATCGCCGTCGCCGGAGATCAAGCGATAGATATACGTCCCTTCCGGTGCGGATGCGCTGACGGAGAAAGTACCGACTTCCGCGCCCTGTCCCAGATCAAACGCTTTGCTTTGGCTGAGCAGGACTGTAAAGTCGATCTCCATGTCCTCTTTCAGTTCCACTGTTTGGGCCGGGAACGTCACGGTGGTGTTGGCGTTTGCCAGACGTGCCGTCACGGTCACTTCGTAGACCGTGTTGGTCGGGATGCCCGCCAGGATCACGTCTGTACTGCCGGATTTTGCAGTCTCTGTATAGCTCCTGTCGCGGGATGTGTCCGCCGCCGTCATCGTGACAGAACTGAAATCGCTTCCGTAGGCTTTTTCAAGCTCCGCGACAGAGAGCGTCAGCTTGTTCGGCAACTTGCCCAACGTCGGAACCGTCTCCGAAGTGACCGCGGCAAAGTTCGGCCATTCATAGGAGAGGCGGCAAATGGCACTGTTGTTGCGGTAGAGGCCGCAGCCTCTGATGAATTCACGCGCCATCAGAAGGTGGCCGTTCTCCGCAGGATGCAGGCGGTTGCTGTCTGCACCATACAGGTAGCCCGGCGTACCCAAATTCCACAGATACGGCTCCGCGTCCAGTATTTCTGTCCACTCCGCGAACTGATCCACAAGGATAATATCCGAGGGGGATTCCGCCGCGATTTCGCGCATGACCGCCGCGTAATCGGGGATGCGCGACGCACGGTCGGACATGGTGGTCGGGGTCGGTGTGCGCAGAACGATCACCGCGCCCTTTTCCCTTGCCATCGCAATAAACTGCTCCAGATATGCTTTGTAATCCGTGGGGGAAACATAGGCCGAACCGGCCGCATCGTTCGCGCCCAGCATGATCGAAACAACGTCCGCGTCGTACTTTCCAAGCCGGTCGTTGACGCGGGCCGCCGTCGAGGCGGACGTCGCGCTGGAAACCGCCGTGTTGATAACGACGTCATCGGTACGGCCCAGATCGTCCTTGAGGAACTTTTCAAACGCTTGGGCAACCGCGTCATAACCGCGCGTCCAATGCGCGCCGTGCGTGATGGAATCGCCCACAAACAGCCAGTTCATCGGCTGTCCCGACGCCATCTGATCGGCTATTTTCTGCTGCGCCGCTGTCAGCTGCGGTGCAGCAACAGAGCTGGCCGCGCCCTCTGCGATGGTCCCCGCCAGGAGCGGAAGCTCCACACGGCCGTCCGCGGAGCGAATTGTCAGGGTGTAGCTCTCGCCCTCCGGCAACTCTGTAATCGTTGTCCCGGCTGCCGCTGTTCCTGTGATGGTATAGGCGTCAAATGCAAGTACATATGTCCATTCCGCAACACCGCTAACCTTTGGGATATCTGTGATCGTCAGGCTGTCCTTGCCCGCCTCTGCAGCAGCGGCCGTGCTCGGGAACACCTCCGGCGCATCGGTCCTGGTCAGATTGTAGGTGATCGCCGGGCCGGTGGTGGGATAGTTCGCTGTACTGCCATAGGTCGCCAGCGCGAGCTGACGCCCCAGTTCCAGATGTCCCCACCCATTGGGGAAGCCAGCGTCGTTGAGTTTTGTCTCCTTGAAGTCGCCGCTGTTGGTCTGGCTGAAATGATCGACCAGAACAATGTTGGCGCGCTCCGCCTTGGTGAACGTCCCCGCGACCTGCTTTGCCGCTTCTGCGTACTGTTCCGCATTGGCGTTTGCCGAAGGATCTGCAACGGCAAAGGGAAGCTGTACCACGGCGAAACCGCCGCCGTCTCTCAGGGAGAGCGCTTTCTGGATAAAGGCCTGCAATTCCGTCTTAAAGCTCTCCAGGCCTGCTTCGCCCTTCGCGTAGTCCTCCTCACCAATCAGATAGGCCACCGCCTTCGGGTCGAGGGAACGGATGCGCGCGTCAAACGCTGCGTTGATGTCGGCAACCGTCTGGCCTGCTTTTGCCGTATTAATCACATATCTCTGCATTCCGGCCTCATTGCCGGATTTTGCCCAGCGGACATATTCTTCAAACTCGCCCGCGTAGTTCCGCATGCCGCCGATGTCGGCATAGGAGCCCTGCGCGGCGCGTCCGCCTGTAAAGGCCCAGGTGTTGTCCCAATCGCCTGTGAACATCTGGCTGATGTTCTCGCCAAAGCTGATTTCGCTCTCCGCATCCGGGAACACGTTGGCGCGGCTGAGCGCCTGGCGTTCCGCCTGGGAAAGCTGTTCGTTTGTAATCAGGATGTAAGATATCTCGCCCACAAAGCGCTGTGCGGGCGCGCCGCTCGCATCCTTGCTACCGCCCACGATCAATTCTTCAATTGCAGGCGTATCGCCAAAGAACATCGGGGTGTTGTTCGGGAAGTTTGCCTGTGTAGCGCCATCGATCTCCGCGTAAAGGTTCGCCTTCCCCGCGGCGCAACCGTCGAGGTTCTGGGTAAAAATCGCGGTATGATACTGGCCGTCCGAAAAATCCGTCGTCATCGCATTAAAGCGGTTTGTCGGGAAATGGACGCGGAAGCGGTATCCGCCGCCGGACTGATTAAAGCCAATAAAACATTTGCTGTTCGCGTCGCTACTGGTCAGGTTTGTTCCCAGGATGGAACGGTCCACAGTGGTCTGTGCATTTGACAGAACCTTCGTGATGATCGTGCCGCTTTTCATGCCCTTGATTGCCGCAAGGACGTCCGGATTGACCGAGGAAGACGCAAGCGTTTCCATGCGGGTGCCGTCAAATGCCTTGGCCTCACCGGTGTAGACCTTCTTGGCCACAGCGGTCCGCAACAGCGCGTCAATGCCCGTTGCATCGTCGGCCTGTTTCGGCTCTGTATGGGTGGTTTCCTCACCGCGCACTTCCAGGCGATAGACATACTGTGTGCCGCTTCCGGCTGTTTCGTCGATATACTGATAGACAGCGCTGTTCGCCGCCACGGTTGCAACGGTCTCAAACGGCCCCGCGGCGGATGCCGCACGCTGCACCTCGTATTCAGTGACGCCGCTCTCCGCAGACTGGTTCCAGTTCAAGCGGTTGGAGCTGTAGCGCGCCGTCACGGTCAAATCCGTGATATCGCCCACATCGCCGGTCGATCCTTGCAAGATATCCCCGGCGGCGGGTACAAAGACGCCACTCACCAACACAATCCGTGTGCTCTCCGGGATGGATACGCGGTAGATGTAGGCTTTCTCGGATTTCGCAAGCGTCCCCGTGTAATACAGGGTCTTTCCGTCCTCGCGGATGCCGCCATAAGTCAAACGGCTGGCTTCCAGAGAAGTTCCAGGATAAGAAACTTCCAGATAACTGTTTGCCAGCTCCGAGAAGGTCGGGAATATTTGCTCCGAGAACTCCAGTTCCACCGTGACCGGCTGGCCGGGCTTGGCGTCTCCCACTGCGGAGAAGCGAACCAGTTCATTTTCCACGCCCTTTTTCAGCGTATCTAGTGAAAACGTTCTGTAAACCAGCGTGCTGTCCTCGTACAAAAGAGCAACGTCGCCGTTCGGAAGTTCCGTCAGACAGGAATATGCGTAGGGGCTGCCCTGATTGACGGAGAACTTGTACTTCCACTCGATGGAATATCGTCCATAAGCAGGGCCAGAGAAGCCGGAATTTTCCGAAATCAGGCCGATGCGGATGATTCCATTGTTGCGGCCGCTGCCCTCCGGCGCAGCGACCAGAATCGCGGGTTTTCCATCGATAGGCTGGGAGTAGTTGATGGCGGAGATCATACAGTTTCCGCCATAGGCAAGGCCGGGGTCCTGCTTCATCGGCTCAAAGGTCACGCCGCCGTCAAGGCTGTCCGCATAGCCGATGTATCCCGCTGTGCCTCTCGCAAACAGGCGCAGTGTGCCATCCGGCAGCTCTGTGATCTGCGCCTCGCTGGCCTTTCCAGGGCTTCCCGAGGAGGCCATGGTGACGCGGTTGCCGCGCTTCCAGGTATCGCCGTGGTCGTCGCTGTAGATCAGACTGGTGCGTTCGCCGTCCAGCTCGTCGTACACAGCAAAAAGAATGCGCCCTTTATACGGGCCGTTCTCGACCACATGGCCGCGGCCGGGACCCGCGCCTAGGAAGGATTCTGTGCTGCGCTTATACTCGTTACAGATGATGCGCGGTTCAGACCAAGTCTCCCCATTGTCGTCGCTGCTGACCATCCACAGGTACGAGGTGATATATACCTTGAACAGAGAATCCTTATAGAAAATGTTCATGGGTACCATCGTACCGTTGCCCATGCCATTGGGATTCTTCTGTTCCATGGTGAGCGCCTGCCCATCCCTGTACAGATTGAACTGCCCGTCCACCGTATATTCGGTGGGCGTGTTGTCCGACTTGCGGTACACAGTATATTTGGCCGTATCCACGCCCGGGGTATAGTGCTCGTTCGGCTTCATGTAGTGATCGAATTCACTCCAGGATGCGGAATTGCTGGACTGCGTCAATCCAAGATAGTACTGGCCGTCCACCTCGAACATACCGCTGCCGGGCGAATGCGTTCCATAATACATTAGGCCGCCGGTTCCCGGAAATGCATCGCAAATCATAAAGATGCGCCCTGTCTCCGGGTCCTGCACTACTGCAGGGTCGATGTGGGAGGCGCTGTTCGTCACCGCACCGGACATGTCTGCATAATCCACAAAGTGGTTCGGAATCTGCGCCGGGCCCCAGGAATCCTCGCCGTTGCGCCAAAAACGCACGCCGGTGTCTAGGTTATTGGGGGAGTCTCCCATGCTGCCGAAACGCACGTCGATACTGGCCATCACGTCGCCGTTCTGCAGGGTGTACAGCCCGGGGATGCGGAAATACTGCGATCCAAAATCATCGCCCGCTACAAAGGGTTGATTGGAAACGCCCTCTTTTGCCGGCGTTTTGGAGGTGTATGCCTTTACTTCTTCATCAGAGAACGCTTCGGTATAAACCGCAAGCTCCGAGATGTTTCCGGTAAACGGATACGTGTTCCCAGTGCGGGCGGTCTTTCCAAGCTGTACCGTGTTCAGATTGGGAATTGTGTTCAAAAAATGATAGGTGCTTTCATCCATTTGGCGGGTACTCACCAGTTCGCCGTTTGCAAACAGTTTAAAGGTATGCGCCGCGCCGTCCGCTACAAACGCGATGGTGTTGACCCCGCTGGCGCGCAGCACCGCAACAGCGCCGCTGAGGTTCTCATTCGCTCCGTTTGCACCGCGCATCTCATAACCAAGTGTCGATCCGTTAACATACACATGGAAATGCTGTGCATCCGCGGAGGCATTGCTCGCACTGAAAAGCGAACTGATTCCTGCAGCAGTCTGTATGAACTGCGCAGTCACTGTCAAGCTTGTCTGACTTTTAATGGCCTGGGCTACATCGGGATAGGACGGATAGTTCCCGCCGGACTGTGGCAAATGCATGGTCTCCTGAATGCTTAGGACCGGTTCAGAAGCCTTTTCCACTCCAGCGACCGCCGCCGCACTTACAACTGTGCTCAAAACCAGAGCCATGGTTAAAAGCAGTGCCAGCGCACGTCTTCCTCTCCATCTTCTTTCTCTCTTCATAAGAATCTCCTTCCTAAAACTGCCACGTTGTATTTAGCTCTCTGATTAGTCGATTTTTAAAGTTTCTTGAATTCCTTCAGAGAGCGTTACTTTGCATCTGCTGTTCCTCTC
>DBFXIC010000154.1:0-7689 GCA_048455095.1 Anaeromassilibacillus sp. | reverse complement strand
ATATATAAAGATACCTCTAAAAATCTAATGAATCAGTCAACAACCATTTATAGGTGCCGAGTCCCTGCTAAACTTTTATGTATCACAAAGAGGATAGACGGCTTCTATCTTCAGTTTTTATTTTTCCGGCTCTTTCCGGTATTTGACAATACGGGCGGGATTGCCCGCGACTACGGCGTAAGGTGGGACGTCTTTCGTCACAACAGAACAGGCTCCGATGACTGCACCATGCCCGATCGTAATCCCAGGCAATATGGTCACACGTCCGCCGATCCAGACATCGTCTCCGATAACAACGGGCCGCTCTTCGCTCATGCCCTGCAAGCGCATGGGACGATCTACGTCGGAAAAGACATGGTTTTCTGTATGGATCACACACCAGGGACCCATCATCACATCGTTTCCAATGATTGTTTTTCCATAAATGTTTGCCTCGACACCGATACCGGAATGATCCCCGATTTCAATCCGCGTGGAGATATTGGCCTTGCGTTCAACATTAATATCCTTGCCGCATTTCGCAACAAATTGCCTCACGAGGAACCCGCGTAGGTGTTTCCCACCCAGCCGGATCGGGGCAAAAGAGTTTGGAAGATAACGGGCAAAATACTGATAGAAAAACCAGCAAATAGCCTTTTTCAGCCATTGAAAAGGATTTTTCACCATACTTCCCTCATTACAGTTCTAGATTTAGAATGGGCCTTCTGCCGATACTGTGATAGATCACCGGTTCCTGTTCCATGCGGTCCAGAGAATAGCAGTTGCGGCCGTCGATAATAACAGCTCGTTTCATGCGCTTGGAAAATGTGGAAACATCAAAGCTTTTCACAGCCGGCCACTCCGTAAAGATAAAGCAAAGGTCTGCGCCGTCCAGCGTGTCCTCAATGGTGTCGCAATAGGTGAGCTCTCCAATAGATTGCTTTTTAAAATTTTCAACGCCGACTGGATCCCATGCTTTCACGGTTGCGCCATCGTCCAGCATAATGGGAATATTGACAAGGGAGGGGGCTTCCCGCAGATCATCCGTGCCAGGCTTAAAGGTCAGGCCCAAAACGGCGACGGTCAAGCCCTCCAGACTGCTGTAGTATTTACGGGCGATTTTAATCGGCTTCAGCTTTTGATTTTCATTGACCTCAATGGCGGCTTTGATGGTCTTGATTTCGTAATCGTGGAAGTTGGCGAGCCAGTGCAGGGCCTTGGTATCCTTGGGGAAACAGCTTCCGCCATAGCCGATCCCTGCCCGGAGAAATTGATCGCCAATACGGCTGTCATATCCCATCCCGCGCGTCACATCGTCAATATCCGCACCAACCAATTCACAGAGCAATGCGATTTCATTGACATAAGAAATTTTCAGTGCCAAGAAGTCATTGGAAGCATATTTGATCATCTCCGCACTTTTACGATTTGTGACAAGAATAGGTGCGTCAAAGTCCCGATACATGTCCCGCAGGATCTCGCCGGTCTCCTTCTCCTCTACACCGATAACGATACGGGAGGCGTGCAACGTATCCTGCACAGCCGTTCCCTGTGCCAAAAATTCAGGATTAGATGCAACGCGGATCGTAAGTCCGGCTTTACACTTGGCGTTCAAAAGCGCTTCCACCTTGTCGTTTGTCCCGATTGGGACGGTCGATTTGACCACAACAATACAATTGTGTGTGACACTCTCCGCAATCTGCTCTGCTACTGCGAAAACATAGGAAAGATTGGCGCTGCCGTCCCGCTTTTCCGGCGTGCCAACGCCGATGATTACCACATCGCTGTCCGCATAGGCGGACTGGTAATCCGTCGTATAGGAGAGCCTACTGCGGTTCTTCTGCATCAATTCAGAGAGTCCCTTTTCATAGATGGGGGAGACGCCGCTTTGCATCAGAGCAATTTTATTTTCATCTACGTCCACGCAGGTGACCGAATGGCCATGTTCAGCCAGGCATACGCCGGTCACCAGGCCCACATATCCGGTACCTGCCACTGCAATTTTCATTCTCATATACCACCCTTATTGATCTTCATTCATTAGACAGCGCCACTGCGCCTCGGAACAGGCGTTGGTGTACGTCTGGGAGGCCAGGAACGCCCGTTTTTGCTGAAGTGCAGCCCGATCGCTGCATACCTCTTTTAGGCTCTTACAGATCGCTTCCGTGTTGTTTTCGCAGACCCAACCGGCTCCATCCTCCAGCACCATTTCCTGAACGGAGGTGGTTTCAGTGGCGAGGATGGGAACGCCCAGGCATTTTGCCTCCGTAAAGACAATGGGCGCGGCCTCGTGATAGGAGGGGAGCAAAAAGAGATCGGCATTTTTCATATACCGGTAGGGATTTTTCTGTGTGCCGTAAAACACAACCCGGTCTGCAATCCCCAGCTGCGCGGCGAGCTCCTGCAAAGACAGACGTTTGATGCCGTCGCCTACAATATGGTAACGAATGGGAATATTGCTTTGAACACAGGCCCGCACGGCTGACAACGCCCGTTCAACACCTTTTTCTTCGCTTAGCCGCGCGACGGTGATCACGTTGACCGCGTCGTCCGGATATACAACAGGATCGAGTTTGGACAAGCGAATGATCTCGTCAAAGTCATTGAAATTGTTTACAACGTATACGCGATCGGCTAAAGAAGGATTGGCCTGTACAAAGCGGTCTTTACATCCGCTGGAACAGGCAGCGATCTTATCAAAATTCTGGTAGATTTTCCGGATAGCCGGCGTGTTGCTGCCGCAATGCATAAAATCAGAGTGAACCACGGCGATTTTTTCCTTGGCTTCAATGCGCTGCAGGACAATCTCATTTGTACCGCCGTAGAGGAGCCTGGGCGCTTCGCTTTGCATGTAAGAGATGGCGGCATCGTAGCCGCCCAGCTTTTTTTGAAAACTGGCCAAAATACGAAGCGGTATAGAATTGCCGAAAATCCGGCACAGCACCGCGAAAAAAGAGCGCCAGAGGAACAGGACCGTGCTCTCCTTCATTACCTCGCTCTGACTCATGCCGAGCACACGGAGCAGAGGCGGACAGCACACGACCTGCACGCTGGACGGAAGCTGATCCTTATATTCCCCGTCATCGTACATTAAAAGCAACGTGATGTCATATTGCCCTTCAATATTGTGCAGTAAATTTAGCAGGCTTCGCTGGATACCGCCGCTATGTAAATTATTGTTGACGAAAATCAGCTTCTTTTTCACGTCTGCCTCCCATTTGGCTCTTTTCCCAAATATTCCCGGACGCCCTCCTTCATAAAGCCGTATGCTTTTCGAAAGGGAATCCGATCGCTTAAAAATTCACGATGGCGCAGCAGAAGCTGCAGGCACAGAGGCTTTGCCAAACGATGGGAAATGTGTGCAAAGAGCGCCCCTTTGTCTCGAAAAAACTTCTCCGTATATCCGTCAAACCAAGTGGATTCGGCATGGGTGACGTCTCCAATAAATACTGGGCTTGCATATACACGCAGGCCGCGCTTCATGCATTCATTCAAGAAGATGACGTCTTCCCCCGAGCCATATTGCGCGCCACCGCCGAACAATAGGGAAAACGTGATATTGGCACGGCGTACACACACAGTGCGCACTGCGATCCGGTAGGTTCCATAGCGCAGAGAATTGTGCCACCGTACCTTTGCAAACTTGGGGATGACATAATCTTTACGTCCTTCGTTTTTACAGTCGAGATTAAAAACGATCACATCCGCCTCTGGATGGCGCGCAAATTCATCCAGCACCTGAGCGGCGTAGCCGTCATGGTATCGGACGTCGTCGTCGGAAAAAAGGCAGACATCTGCATCCGCCCGCATAAAGGCGTTATTCCGATTTAACCCGACGCCGCGTTCCTGAAAGGAACAATAGCGGATGGGATGACCCTGATAAAGAAACTGCTCCATTTCATTTCGATCACATTGGTTCCCGACAATGGCTTCGGATTGAATGTTCATCTTTTCGAGCAGGCTGTGGTCGTTCTGATTCATGGTCGCGACCAGGACTTGTAAACGCATACAGCGCACCCCAATTCTTTACTTGATTCCCCGGCGAAGTTTGTGAAAGGTGAGAGCCACAGGGCGGTAACACGTTTTGATCCGATTGGACAAGGTGTTCATACCCCATGCATCCAGTTTTTTTAAGATATATCCGGAGAGCTGAAAATTGCACTTGTATTTTTGCCAGAGGCTCAAATTACTGCTCGTCAGGCCGGAAGAGGTCTGTACATAATAATAAAAGACGTCGGTCACCAGCAGGGCGCTTTGCGCTCGTGTGTACGCATCCAGGGAAAAGACCGCGTCCTCCGCGGTTTTCATGCCGCTGAGAAAGGTCAGGCCGTCTACAATTTCCCGTTTATACAACGTCGCCCATACGGAGTTAAAGCGGATAGCCGATAAAAAATAGGGATAGATATGGGTGCGGAATTCCGGTTTCGTCACCAAGCGTTCCTCTTCAAAGAAGTCGATGGGCTTCTCCACCCGCCCATCCGGATAGACCAGGCGGTACGAAAAGCGCACGATGTCCGCTTGAGTTTCCGCCTGTTTGCGGACGATACGTTCCACACAATCGCTATCCAGGTAATCGTCGCTATCGACAAAGAGGATAAAATCGCCCGTAGCGTGCTTTAAACCGGCGTTGCGTGCAGAGGCGACACCACCATTTTCTTGATCGATGATGATAATCTTCTCTTGATACCGTTTCAAAACAGAACGCGTGCCGTCCTTGGAACCATCGTTAACAACAAGAATTTCAATGGGGGGATAAGTCTGGGCTACAAGACTGTCAATGCACTTTGTGATATATGATTCGCAGTTGTAGGCGGGTATGATGATAGAAACCTTTTTCATCTCACGGCCCTCCATCTGCCCAGGCAAGGTTCAGCCGGATGACGACCACCTCGGGCGTATTAAAAATACGGGGGATATTTTCCTCCACGCCGACGCCACTGCTGACCATGGCCTGTTGGCCGTTGTCGAGCTTAAAACGTCCTTTGATGTAGGGCGTCTCACCACCCAAATGGGTCTCAATGATTTTCTCTTGGATAACAGGCAAATTGACGTGCCCGCCGTGCGTATGGCCGGAAAGAATAAGGTCGCAGGGGAAATCTTCCAAAAGATCAATCTGATTTGCACGGTGCATCAGGGTGATCGTAAAGACGTCCGGGTCTAGGGCGGTGGAAAATTGCTCGAGCTTTTCTTTCATGTGATCGGTATAGTGATAGTCCCCGTCCGGGTAGGGGAGATCGCGGATTCCCACAACATTGATGCGTTCCCCATCTTTTTCAAAGGTCACAAGCTGGTCATTGAGGAGGTGTACCCCTAAACGTTCAGCGAGATCGCCGATCGGAATATCATGCGTCTCTTGGTTCTCACTCCAAATTTCATGATTGCCATAGGTGTAATAGACAGGTGCAATTTCCACCAACCCTTTTAAAAGGTTTTCTGTGTTGGAAAAGTCGGCCGTATCCATACTCACCAGATCGCCAACGATGAAGATATAGGAAGGATCGGCCTCCTGAAGGCTGGCGATTACCTGTTTATAATTGCTGCTATTGTGAAAGTCGGTCAGAAAAGCGATCACTTCATCGTCAAAAGCCTGCGGCAGCCGTTGAAAGGTGAGAACCTGATGGTTTGTGACAACTCGTTTGTTATCCCAAAGAACATATGCTGTCAGGGAACCAAAGAGCAACGCCAAAATCAAGATGAGGATCAGCATTACTTTTAAAATACGTTTCATATCTTGCCATCACCCGTCCCTTCCGTAGTGTTTTCAGATATATACGGTTCGGGTAAAGGGTCCAATTGGATAGTCTCTTCTTCGGGAACAAGTTCTGCAAGGACGGCAGAATCTTCTGCCGCTGCGACTTTTTTATGCTTGTCGGCCGTCTGGAATTTTTTGAAGATTTCAAAGGCCAGAGCAAAGACGGTGCTGGCGCCCGCTCCCAGAATAAATGCCAGTACGGCATACAATAAAAAGCGGACCTTTGCGACCACTTGGATACCCGTTAACTGTGAAACATGACGGCTGGCCAAATAGGTATTGTAGTCTTCCATGGTGACGTCGGTCACTTCGTTCAGTTCCTGCAGCTTTTCCTGGACATAAGCGATTCGATCGGTCACGCTCTGGAGAAGCTTGCCGGGGTCTGCCGCTGATGGTTCCGCGCTGAAGATGTCGATCACTTCCTGACAGTGTTCGGCTTCAATTTTATAGTTGCTGGACGCGATGGCGTAGTCCACATAAATGTCCATCAAGTCATCGTACGTGGTGTCGTTGAGAATGTCGTCGCGTTCCAAGCCGTTCTGATTGACGGGCAGGTCGTCGTCATTTTGACTGTCATAGGCTTGGTTGTATGCATTCGGTAAATCGCGGTTGGCGTCGGCAAATTTGTGGATAATACCCAGCGTGTTTTCTGCCTGCGCATTGCTGGTTGTGGACTGCATGGTGTAGTTGTTTTTATTGTGCTGATATTTTTTAAGCAGGACCTCACGATTCTTAGTGATCTGGCCCTCATAAATTTCTGAATAGATGAGCGGCATATCGAATTGGGCCAGTTCATTGTATTTTTTGTGCAGGTCCGAAAACGTGTACCCGGATTCGGGCGAGCGATAATTTTGGCTGGATGTCGACAGGCGGGATAGATTATCCATCACATCGTGAATGTTGTCATCCAATAGATCTGCAATTTCAATGTAATCGTAGTTCTCGTTTTCGATGGCGTAGTTGTTCTCAATGATATACGCCTGGTTGATATATGTCTGGTTGTAATATTGAATATAGTTGTTGACCAGCGCGTCCAAAATATCATAAAGCTCTCCCTGCGGCGCGCCGCGCTTATCGTTATAAGTGATGATAAATTGGTTGGGATGGTACGTGTATTCCTCGCCGTCCTTCGTCTTGGCTGCCTGCAACTCTTCCACATAAGCGGGCGTAATGGATTTGATGGTCAGGCTGGAGCGGATTTTATCCACGCTCTCATGCAGGGAGAGATCCTCCAATGTCTTGATGATCAGCGTGGGGGAGGTAATCTCATTGATGTCAAAATCCGTGCCATCGGGATTTTGGCCCTCGGAGACAGAGGCATCCTCAAACTGGATGATGATGTTTGCCGAGTAGCTTTGAATCTTTTGCACATAGAGATAAGAGAGGACAACGCAGACCACCACGGAGAACATGAGAAAAAATTGCCATTTAAAAATATAGTGGAAAGTTTCTCTCATTGTAACGATCATTTCTGCATGCCTCCCTTCCCACCGGGCGCTTTGGCGTGACGGCATTGGTAACGTTTGGGTTTCCGATCTTTTTTTCGGTTCTGCCCGGATTCGGAATCTTTTAATACCAAGGGTAACTTCTTGATCTTCCGATATTCCTCCAGCAGGTGGGGAACGGCGGTGGAGAGGAAGATGGCTGCCAGACAGCCAAACATAAAGCCCATGATTCCATAGCGGATCAACCTGCGGATGGAAAGTGCGGAATCGAGCGGGTCCTCCGGAATGGAAAAGGAAAGGTAATCGTTGGTTTTTTGGGAGAGATATTCGTCACAAGTCGTCTGTGCGATCGTGGCGATTTCCACTAGCTGTTTGTTGATGCTCTCTGTCATCTCCTGTGCTGTGCGTGTTTGCGGAGAAGAGGCGGTGACATTCGATTGCTCGTATACGGAGCTCAAAAAGGTATAGCGATCCAGATCAGCACGAATATTTTTTGACTCCTCGCCCTTTGTT
>DBFXIC010000153.1:0-5259 GCA_048455095.1 Anaeromassilibacillus sp. | reverse complement strand
TTCAAATACCGGCACGGTTTCGACATGGCCCGGAAGGTCACGACGATCCGGTTGAAGAGCTTGACCTCGTGAATGCACTGGAACGCCCACGCGTCCGGCGTGAAATCCTCGTCCGCCAGCAGCGCGTCGTCCCGGTACCATTTGACGTTCAGTTCCCGGCACCAGTCCGGGCCGTAGGCGTTGAAATAGAACGTCAGGCCCACGCTGGAAAACAGGTCCGAGAACGCCAGCGTGAGCACGGGCGGCGCCGCGAAAACGCCGTCCGCGCCCGAAAGACTCCTGGACCACGCGCCCCAGGGCTTCCCCTCGGGGCTGTCCGGGAAGCAGGTAAAGCCCCCGTCCAGCCGCCAGTAGTCCGTCTCCAACGTCGCCGCCTGCAAGGGGGTCAGTTCCTCCTGCTTGAGATCGTTTAGACTGCAAAACGGCTGCAGGTCCGGCATGCCGGGCGAGACGTCGTTCAGCGCGCCCGGCGCGATGTCCTTGTAGATGATCTTTGTTTCCGCCATGCTCCGCCCCCTATGCCGGCCGCCGCTGCGGCTCCATGGCCGTGAAGGTAAAGGCAAACTTTCCCCAGAGGTTCCGGTCCTCCTGCACCCGCATCAGCTCATCGTCCACATTGGCGACGTATGCGTCGAAGGTCAGCGTGCTCTGGCCGTAGGGCACGGTGATGACGTGGGAATCCACCGGCGCGGAGAGCGTTTCAAACAGTGCGTCATACTCCGCGACGTTGAGGTTCTTCGTCTCGATCTGCAAGGTGTAATTGTAATAGGTGCCGATGATGTCGCGCTCCATCTTGCCGGTCTGCAAACGGCCGGCCTTATCGCCGTCCAGCACCTTGCCGGAGCGCTTGAGGCCGCCGTCCGGCACCGTGACGTTGTACGCGCGGCCGTCCACCGTAAACACAGGCTTCATCAGTACGCGCCCCCTCTCACGAGCTTGACGCCCCTGCGCTGGGACTCCTTGTCCAGCTCGATCTTCAAATTGCGCACGAACCCGCGGTCCGACACCAGCCGCAGCGTGATCTCCTGCCCGCCGCCGTTCTTTTGCCAGACGTTCTGCACCGCCTGCTCGATGGTCGATAGCGGCGCTTCCACGTTCGTGCCGCTCTTCTGGTCGCCCAGCATGGCCAAAAACTGCTGGTTCGGCGGAATGACCGCGCCTTGTGCAAGGCGGGGGATCGAAAGACGTTCAACAGGAGAAATATCCAGGCCGAATTCTTTTCCCGCATATTTGCCAAAAATGGGCCAGTCGGGAATATCCACTTTAAAGGCGTTCAGCGCCTTTATCACACCGTTAATCCCGTCGATGAAAAAGTTGACAAACCCTTCCACCATACTAAGCAGGCCATTGATCGTGTTTTTAAAGCCCTTTTCAATCGGTTTGCTGATATATGTTTCGAACCACCCGGCAACGCTCTCCCAAACGCCGCAGATGGTTTCCCAGGCCTTTCCGGCCGCGCTGCTGATGCCGTCCCACAGCCCGCTGAAAAAGCCGCTGACGGGCTGCACGACCGCCGCATTGAACCAGCCGGAAACTACAGTCCATACGGCGCATATGGCGTTCCAGCAAAATTTCGCCGCATTGGAAACGCTGTTCCAAAGGGATGTAAAGAAATTGACAACCGGTTGCACCACGGTGTTATAAAACCAAGTGGAAACCGCCGTCCAGACCTTACAAATTGCGTTCCAACAGGATGCGGCCGTATTGCTGATGCCGTCCCACAGCCCTGTAAAAAAGTCCGCAAGGGGTTTGACCACCGTATCGTTAAACCAATTTGAAACGACCGACCAAATCAAATAGATGACCGCACACGCATAGGAAGCCGCATTGCTGATGCCGTCCCACAGCCCCGTAAAAAAGTCGGCGACCGGTTGTACAATCGTGTCATAAAACCAGGTTGCAACAGCATTCCAGGCCTCTTGAATCTTTTCCCAGCAGCTCAATGCCGCCGCCTTGATTTCGTCCCAATGTTTGACGCACAACACAACAATGGCGATCAATGCGCCGATGGCCAAAATGGTCAAGAGAATCGGCGAGGTCAAAAGATCAATCGCCGCCCCAAGCCCCCCTGCGACTACCGTGGCAAGCCCTCCCGTGGTAATAAAAGACGCGAGGGCCGACACAATCCCGGCGATCGTCGAGGCAATCTTCACAATTCCCCAAGCGGCCATAAAGCTCCCGACGGCGAGCGCGATGTCCTGAATCAATCCTTCGTTCTGTTTGCACCAATCCGAAAAAATTTCCAGAGCATCCGTAATCCCTTCGAGAACCGACACAATCACGCCGCCGGTCCATTTGGCAATCGGCTTTAAAAAGTTGTCAAACAGCCATTGAATTCCCGGCTTTGCAATTTCAATTGATTCGTTCGCCAGGTCCACTCCGACCGCCAATCGCTCGAGGAATACGGGTACAATTTCGTTCATCATCCAGGTCCCCAGCGGCACCAGAATATTCTCCCAAAGCCAAAGCAGGCCTTCTCCCACATTGATCGCGAACGGCGCCAGCGCCACCCACAGTGTGTGGAGGGAATCGTTGATTTTCTGCCAATCGATCTGAGCCATCCCATTCTGTATCGCTGTGATAAACCGGGGAATTCCCTCTCCCATCACCCATGCGCCGACCGGCTCCAAAAAGGTTTTGTAAAAATCCACCAGCCCCGACCATACGAAGCCGCCCAGCCGCTCAAATTCGCCCCAAAGGCCCTGCAGGGCTGCTTTTGTGGGGCCGAGCGCTATGTTGATCTTCTCAAAGATCCCTCTGATCGTGTCCGCCGCCTGTTGTACCGCGGGACTTATTTTAACGTCTGCACCGATTTCCCCCGAAAGCGCGGGGACCGCTATCGCTGCCCCGCCTCCGGAGGCCCCCGGGCTTTCGGGAGCGCCGGAGGATTCCGAGTCTTTCTGCAGGACGTTCAGCATATCGAACGACGCGAGCTGTTTCTTCGTTTCCTTGTTTGCCTGTTTCGTCGCGCTGGCAAGCTCCTTTTGCGCGCCCGCCGCCGCCTGTGTGCTGGACACTGCCGTATTCGCCTGACTGACCGACTTACCGAAAATAGCGGAAACAAGCGCGCTGAACTGCTGTGCCCAGCCGATCAGGATACTCATAAACTCGTTCAGGAACTTCAGCGCCGGGGTGAGGACCTGAATCAGGGTCCCGCCCAAAATGGTCAGGAGCTGTTTCCACTGCTCCGAGAGGATGCGCGTCTGGTTGGCCCAGGAGTCCTGGGTCTTGACAAAATCGCCCGCCGCAAGGTTCGTGCGGTCCATGATGTACGCATACCGCAGCTGCACCTGTTCCGCCTGCGTCATCTGCTGGGTGGTCTTGCCGATCCCGTTGGCGAGCGCATACTCGTCCAGGTTCGCCTGGGTCATGGAGATGCCGAGCGCCTTGAAACTCTCTGTCTCGCCGGTCCAGATGCTCTGCATCATGTGGCCGGCCTCTTCGACCGACTTGTTGTAGAAGGATGCGATATCCGCGGCGCGCTCGACGGCGCCCATCGCCATATCTGCCGCGCCCTGGTCGCTCATGCCCACGCCCGCGTTCATCGCCATGTATGTGGAGGCCATCTGCTTGGCGGAGAGCTCGCTCATACCGAACTGTTTGATCGAGTTCTTCGCCCATTCGTCCACCTGGCCGCTCATCGCGCCGAAGGCCGTATCCACGACGTTCTGCACCTCGCCCAGGTCGCTGGCGAGCTGGATCGCTTCCTTGCCAAACGCCACGACCTGATCGATGCTGAAGGCCAGCCCAAACGCGCCGGCCAGTTTGCCAAGCGAGGATTTCAGGGAACCGAGGCCGCTCTGGATGCTTTTGAGCCCGCGTTTAAAGCCGCCCTCATCCACTTTTGTGTCGATTCGGATACTTCCATCATATCCACCAAGTGCCAATCTTTCACCTCCAATCTAAAAATGGGTATAAGAAAACCGCGCCCCCGAAGGAGTGCGGTTTTTATTGTTTTTTGCCATATTCTATGGTATATTCTCTTTTGTAAGGTGTTATCAAGACGTTGGGCGGTTGCCCCCTCCATTTCCGGAGGGGATCGTTTCTTTTCCCCTCCACGAGAGGGGGTGAGGCCATGATTACATACCCGGAGCTGTTTCAGTTCTGTATGGTACTTCTTGGCGTCGCAACGTTCGTCTGGAATGTTGCTGCTCACACAAAAAAGAAATAGCCGCCCTACCCTCGCAAAGTAAGCGGCTAATTCTTTAGTCCAACTGAGGGGCAACCGTCTATCGGTAGCACCTTACACCGTCATTATAGCCCTCTTCCGTGCGGATGTCAATATTTACGCGCCCCTTGCGGCGCGGATACGCCGACATTTTGCCCGCGTCCTGCCGCCCGTATGATCGGGGGAATTTTCCAGCGTTGGGCCGCCCGGCAACCGGCGTTTCGCCCGCGCCATGCCGCCCGTATTCCCGCGCAAACGCTTCCTTCAAATCCCACCGCGCCCCATTGCCGGGGCGCGTTTTTTATTCCCCATTCAGCTCTCTTAAAAATTCCTGTTCCGCGGCGCTTTCGGGCCGCGGCAGGGCGAATTCCCTGCGCATGGACCGTTCGCTTTTTGGGAATGTTCCGCCGCACCCGCTAAAAAAGATCTGTGGATTCTTCCGCCGGGGCGCTGCTTGTTTGGTCTGTCTCTGCATCCGCGGGGGAATCCTCTTCCACCGGTATATCACGTTTTCTGGCCGCTTCCTGATAAATGCCCCCCGGGATCTGAACCCGCGTCAAATCGAGCGTCCAATCCCTGGGGTCCGTATACAGGGTCACCTTCGCCGCGTTGCCGACCACGAGGTTCCACTGGATCGTCTGGTATCCCTGTTCAACCAATGGAACGGCGCATTTATACTCGATCATCGCCATGTCGGACAGGAACGCATCCATATTCCGGGCCGCCTTTTCATCGTCTCCATCGTCGGAAGGATACTTCAGCATGATGGAAAGCGTATCAAACCGGAGCTCCGGATCATCCGTGCTCGCGGTCCGGAACACCCGCCCAAAATGGAAACAACTCGTCAGGAATTCATAAAACGATCCGCCCGTCAGCTCCTGATAGGCAACCGGAGTCTGGCGGCTGTACCAGGTTTCCCCAAACTCAGAAAACACGTCGCTGGACAGATCGAACAGAAAGGCCTCCTTGGAACAGGTGAGGCCACTCGGAACCACGGGGGCCTCTTCCACCGTTTTCGCTTTGCTGGAAGCCGCGTTTTGGAGCGCGAGGTAACCGCTGCCCCTTGCCGCTTTTCCGCCGCATCCGCTCAA
>DBFXIC010000152.1:0-6315 GCA_048455095.1 Anaeromassilibacillus sp. | reverse complement strand
ATCAAATACCGTCTCCAGCGCATCGCCGAGCGCCTGGGCTTTGTTCCCGGCGACCTTCCGGAGAGCATTCCGCTGTTCACCGCCTGCGCGCTGGAACGGCTTCTGCGCAAGCACTGATGCCGCACGCCCGCCCTGTTCCGGCGGCGTTCCTTTGTCCTTTTGGACAAAGGAACGCCGCTTTTTTTCTGCCTTGCGGATAAATACATTCACCGGGAAGCACGCTATAATTCTTTCATTCTGTATTCCGCGTGAGCGGCACAAGGAGGAAGGTTCCATGACTCAAAAGAATTCCGGCTTTGAGATCAAGGCGGAACAGCGGCAAAGCTGGCTGAGCATCGCCATGGTCTGGGCGGGCGGCATGATCTGCGTGCCATGCCTGATGATCGGCGGCGTGCTGGTCAGCGGCGGACTCGGCTTTGGACAGATCATCGCATCCATCCTGCTGGGGTACGGCATGATCTGCGTCTACATGATCTTCATCGGCATGCAGGCCTGCGATACCGGGTTGCCGGTGTCGGTGATGGCCTCGGGCGCGCTGGGGGAAAAAGGCGCGCGCTACATTATTTCCACCATTCTCGCCATCGCCTGCATCGGCTGGTTTGGCATCCAGTCGGGCGTGTGCGGCAGCGCCTTCGCCTCGATGGGCGCGAACATGCTGGGCTACGAATCGGCCAGCCCCACCGCCGTGACGATCTGTTCGCTGGTCTGGGGCGCGATCATGCTGCTGACGGCCTGCCTGGGCTTCAAGGGGCTCAAGTGGCTCAACTACATCGCCGTTCCCGCGCTGGTGGTGGTGTGCCTGTACGGCATCATTGCCAGCATGGTGCGCAACGACGGCGTTGCGGTGCTCACCGCCTATAACCCGCCGGTCTCCAGTGGGCTGGTGTTCGGCATGAGCATGGTGGTGGCGTCCTTCGCGCTGGGCGGGCTGATCTCCGCCGACTATTGCCGCTTTGCCAAAAATCGCGGCGATGTGGTCAAGTCCTCCATCGTGGGCGTGATTCCCGCGGGACTGTTCATGCTGCTGACCGGCGGCGTGATGAGCATCGTCACGGGTCAGTACGATATCTCCATCATCCTTTCCAACCTGGGCGTTCCTTTCTTCGGCCTGCTGGCGCTGGTGTTCGCCACATGGACCACCAACGTGACCAACGCCTATTCCGGCGGCCTGGCGCTGTCCAACCTGCTGGGCTTTGACGAGAGCAAGTTCAAGATCACCACGGGCATTGCGGGCGGCGTCGGCACGCTTTTGGCGGCCTTCGGGCTGCTGTCCCGGTTTGAGGCCTTCCTCAGCCTGATGAGCGCGCTCCTGCCTCCTTTGGCAGGCGTCATCATCGCCAACTACTGGATTGTCTCAAAGGGCCGCAGGGAGGCGTTCAAGGTAAGGGACGGCGTCTCTGCGCCGGGGCTGATCGCCTATCTGGCGGGCGCCTTCGTCGCCTGTCTGACGGGCGGGACGTTCGCGTCCTTCTCCTTCCTGGCCTGGCTGAACCTGCCCTTCTTCGTCGGACCGGTGAACGGTATCATCGTATCGCTGATCCTTTACGTCGTTCTCGCCAAAGTGATGAAGAAGGACTTCGGCGAGAGCTCCGCTGCGGCAGCAAGCCATAAATGAGGTGAAAGCATTGAGAAAGCTCGGTATTCAACAGATTGAGGACATCGCGCTGGGCGCGTCGCTCCTGGGCGCGGGCGGCGGCGGGGACCCCTACATCGGCAAGCTCATGGCGATCGGCGCGATTCGAGAGTGCGGCGAAGTGACGCTCGTTTCGCCCGAAGAAGTGCCCGACGATGCGCTGATCATGCCCATCGCCATGATGGGCGCCCCGACGGTGCTTTGCGAAAAAGGCATCGGCGGTACGGAATACAGGCGCATCTTTGAAATGGTGGAGCGCTATTTTGGGCGCAAGGTCTACGCGACGATGCCCATGGAAGCCGGCGGCGTCAATTCCATGCTGCCCATCGCGGCGGCGGCGCGCCTCGGCCTGCCCATGGTCGATTGCGACGGCATGGGCCGCGCCTTTCCGGAACTGCAAATGGTCACCTTCACCATCGGCGGCGTATCCGCCACGCCCATGGCCCTGACGGACGAGAAGGGCAACAGCGTCATTTTCGAGACCATCACCAACCAGTGGACGGAGGAGCTGGCGCGCGCCGTCACCATGTCCTGCGGCGGCAGCGTGACCTGCTCGCTCTATGTCATGGACGGCAAGACGATGAAGGACTACTCCGTGCACGACATCGTCACCCGCAGCGAACAGCTCGGCAAGGCCATCCGCAATGTGAAAAACGCGACAGAGGGCACGCCGGAAGAAAACTTTCTGGCTTTTTCCGAAGGTATCCGGCTGTTCAAGGGGAAAATATCGGACGTGCTGCGCACCACCAACGGCAAATTCAACCTTGGCAGGGTGCAGCTGGAGGGCATCGGCGATTGCAAGGGGCATCGCGGCGAGGTGACCTTCCAGAACGAGAACCTCTGCGCCAGCGTTGACGGCAAGATCCTTGCCACGGCGCCGGATCTGATCTGCCTGGTGGATACGGAAACCTTTATTCCCGTCACCACGGACGGCCTGAAATACGGCAAGCGCGTGCTGGTGGTGGGCCTGAAGTGCTATCCCATGTGGCGCACGCCCAAGGGGATCGAACTGGTGGGCCCGCGGTATTTCGGCATCGACGCGGACTATATCCCCGTGGAGGAGCGCGTGAAGGGAGGTGCGGCAAATGTATAAGCTGGGCATCGACGTGGGCGGCACCAACACGGACGCCGTCCTTATCGACGAACATCTGAAGGTTATCGCCGAGGTCAAGTATCCCACTTCGGGAAATATCTTTGAGGGCATCATGGGCGCGGTGCAGAAGCTGCTCAAGCAGACGCAGGTGGACCGCAGCCAGATCCGCCAGGCGATGCTGGGCACGACGCAGTGCACCAACGCCATCGTCGAGCGCAAGAACCTGGCGAAGATCGGACTTTTGCGCATCGGCGCCCCGGCGACCGTGGGCGTGCCGCCGATGGTGGACTGGCCGGAGGACATCCGCTTCATCTGCGAAAAGAGCGCGATCATCGGCGGCGGCTTTGAATATGACGGCAAGGAGCTTGCGCCTTTGGATGAGGCGGCCGCGCGCGATTTCTTTGCGCAGCTCAAGGGCGTTGTGCACTCCGTCGCCATCTCCTGCGTCTTTTCCACGGTGCGGGCGGACCATGAGCGGCGCGCGGCGGAAATCTGCCGCGAGGTCATGGGGGAGGACGTCCACATCTCCATCTCCAGCGAGATTGGCTCCATGGGCCTGATTGAGCGCGAAAACGCCACCATCCTCAACGCCGCGCTCTGCCGGGTGGCGGAGCGCTTCACGGAGGGATTTGCCTACAGCCTTGCGCAGGAGGGTATCACCAACGCGGAAGTCTACCTCTCCCAGAACGACGGCACCCTCATGACCATGGAGCATGCGCGCCGCTATCCCATTCTGACCATCGCCTGCGGCCCCACCAACTCCATCCGCGGCGCGAGCTATCTGAGCCATCTGGACAACGCCATCGTCATCGACGTGGGCGGAACGACCACCGATCTGGGCGTTATTCAGTCGGGCTTCCCGCGTGAATCCGGCGTCGCGGTGACCATCGGCGGCGTGCGCACCAACTTCCGCATGCCGGACGTCTATTCCATCGGCCTGGGGGGCGGCTCCATCGTCCGCCAGCACGAGGACGGCGCGGTTACCGTCGGCCCGGACAGCGTCGGCTACCGCCTGACCGAAAAGGCGCTGGTCTTTGGCGGCGATACGCTGACCGCGACGGACATCGCCGTGCGCCTCGGCATGGCGGATATCGGCGACCCGGCCAAGGTCGCGCACATCAGCCAGTCGCTTGCCCAAAAGGCGATGGCCGCCATGCGGGAGCTGGTGGAGGAAAGCATTGACGTCATGAAGGTCTCCAGCGGCGACATCGACATCATCCTTGTCGGCGGCGGTTCCATTCTCCTGCCCGAAACGCTCGCCGGCGCGCGCAGCGTGACCAAGCCGGAATTCTTCGGCACCGCTAACGCCATCGGCTCCGCCATTTCCAAGGTCAGCGGCACGTACGAAGCCCTGATCGACTACAACGAGCTTCCCCGCGAGCAGGCCCTGGAAAAGGCAAAGCAGGAGGCGATCGAAATGGCCGTCAAGGCGGGCGCGAAGCGCGAAACCGTCGAAATCATCGAGATGGAGGACGTTCCGCTCGCCTACTATCCGGGCAACACCTGCCGCGTGAAGGTCAAGTCCGCCGGTGAATTGCAATAAACTCATAGATGGACCGGTTTTTAACAGCGGGCATCGCAGGCAAGACTGCGATGCCCGCATGTTCTATATCAGGCGATTTTTCCATTGCCCGTCTCTGAATTCTGCGCAGCGATGATGGACTTTTGCCATAACCCCTCTGAAGAGCCGCCATGATCATGCGGCAGCGAATCCCGAAAGGTTTTCTCAAATGGTTGGATTTTGTGAAAGCCGTTCCGTCTAATTCCATGAAAGAGGGTGAATGGCGGATGAAAAAAGCAGAACTGCATGCCGGGCATCTCGGTGGCAGATGCAGGGCTTGTTAGAAGCTTCAAAGAAACAGGGAAGGAAAAGTATGAGAATTGCGTTTTTTTAGTAACGGTTGATTTGCGATGCGGGGGTATCAACCTTGAAAAAAGGGTGAGGCACGGGATTATGAGCCGGTTTGGCTGATGACGTTCGATGCTCCAGTATATGGCGCCAGAGCGTATCCTATGGAATTGTCCTGAAGGGATGAGGGCCTTATCGATATGGCCGAAGCGGGGCAGGCAATGGACGATGCCATGACGCTGACGTGCCGGTACATCCTTATTCATCAAAATGAAACCCCATGGTTAAAGCGTACCTGGAATGCAAAAGAGCAAGGGGGAGAAGATCATGAAACTGAAACGACAGGTTTCAATCGCGGGGGTTGTCCTGCTTGTGCTGCTGGCCGCAGGCGCCATCGCTTATGCGGATGCAGTGCCATTGCCCAAAGCGCTGACCGCATTTACATCGAATGATTTATCCATGAGCGAAGCGATTCAAATGGCTCAAAGCGTTGCATGCGAGAAACGAAAGACAACGGTGAGGGATATGGCGGATGAAACCATCAAAGCAGGTTTTGTCCTGCTGGATAACGGGCAAACCGCGTGGGTCGTTACGCTTTTTGACGACGCGTTTTGGGACCCTACCGATATTTCCCTATTGATTTCCTCACCGGATGGGGCAATTCTGGATGTGCAGACGACGAATATTGGTTACTTCAAAACCATAAGAGACCGATGGCAGGAGAAAATGGGGGATGCCGATACCTGGCCTCTGGAAATGAAAGCGCTGTTCGATAAACTATATACCGTGCATGGCGACTCTGCCGTTCCCGATGATACGATGATTCAACAGGAGCAGGCGGCCAGTATCGCTTTGCGGGAGATCCCGGACGATCTGTCCGTCGATCAAATCCTGTACAGCTTCTCTTTCAACTCATCGGCGGAGGAAACAAGGGAACAATACGTCTGGAGAATCACCATTGTAAGCGAGGGCAGAAAAAGGTATCAGGTGAACCTCTCGGCTATAGATGGAAGTGTTCTTGATGTTTTTTCCCTGGACGAGGGATTGGGAAGGATCAAAAACGGATATGGGAATGATAGCGAGGGCGCAGGTTTTAACCTTGAAGTGGCAGCTGGTGAAACGCATTCCCAAGCACGGATCGCACCTGATTTGAATCGGAAAGGAAAAGTAACATGAAAAAAGAAATTATTGTTTATGGGTTGATTCTTATCTTCTGTATGGCGATCCTTCTTCCCGCGTTTGCTGAAACGGCACAAAGCATTCCGGATATCCTGCAAAACGCCGTGCCTGCTGAGCCGCTTCCTACCGACATCCAGAAGGAAGAGATCCTTTCCGCCGCACAGGAATGGCTCGTTGAGGATCAGCTGTGCACCGCACAGCAGGCGGCGAGCCTTGAATATCGGGCGTTTTTTCTCTATCATGAGCAGTTCAACCAGGGAACCATCCCGGTTTGGATCGTCTATATGCTCAACGAAGGGGCTGTTGTCTGGAAGGCGGCGTATGGATACAATGGCTATCCCATGTCGCTGGTTCCTTATGAACAGGATTTTGAGTGCGTTCAGTTGCCCAATGAAAATTTCTGGGACAATACCTATCCCGGATGGGATCGCTGGACAGAGCTGCAGGCGTTTGCAGCGCTGTTTGAAGGAACGTTGTCGTTTGAGCAAAGGGTACAGACCGCAGAAAGATGGAAACCCTATGTAGAGCAGTGGATCAAAGATCATCCCTATTACATGAATC
>DBFXIC010000151.1:0-8961 GCA_048455095.1 Anaeromassilibacillus sp. | reverse complement strand
ACTTCGCACGGGAGGCGCAGGAAAATCAAATCGACCCGGACGACATCCGGCTCGCCATTGAAATGATCAAGAAGTTGAAGAGGAGACATCCATAAAATATGAACCGGCATTGCACAAAAGTGGAACTGTATCGGGAAATCGAATTTTTGCGCCAAAAGCTGGGCATCAGAGAAGCCTGTTTTCCTTTGAATATCATCGCCCTGTGTGAAGATCTGCCGAACTTGGCGCTGGGATTTCCCCCATTTAAAACCCCCGGATTGAAAGGGGTCTCCTGCCTATCCGTCGGGGACGATCCAGACGTTATCCTCTTGAACGGCAATCTGACTTGGCGCGAAAACAACTTCACCTGTGGTCATGAACTGATTCACATCACCCTGCACCGCGACGGCCCGGCCAAATCGTTCAACTGCTTTGAAAAAGCCCGGCCAAACCAGGACCGCTTTCTGGAATGGCAAGCCAATGAAGGATCGGCGGAATTGCTGATGCCCGCCCGGCTGCTCCTGCCGCGCGTTCGGGGTCGCTTTTCTTCCCTACACGTCTGGCAAGACTTCATCCGCTTTAAAAGCGAACTGGCAGAGGAATTCAACGTCACAGAGGCGGTGGTCACCTTTCGTTTTGAAAGCTTAAAATTTGAAATCAGCCAGATTCTTTCCGGCACCCCCTGCGAAGAAATCCGGATGCTTTCCGCGTCGAAACAGCGGGAGGCCGGCATCCGTGTCAAATCCTTAAACGATCTTGAAGCGGACTGTCTTGCGCGGGAGACGGCGCGTTTGCGCCGGGTACACAGCCGGCAATTGAATTTCGGCGCGATCGACATCTCAAAATAAGGGGGCTGCTGCAAAGAAAATTTGCGATAGCCGCCTTGCAAAAAGCATTCGAAAAGCGCGTCTTGAAAAGACCTTTACGGTCCATTTCAAGACGCGCTTTTGTGCGCTATTGAGCCGATATATGTTTCTACAACATGCCCTTTGTTTTAATCAGCTGTTTTTGTCCACTGTATGGAATTTTTTGAGATTGCCCTTCTTATTGCTACGCTTGTCCAGCTCGGCTTCTACCTCTTCCAGCGAAATACCAGACTGTACCATCAGCACCGTCAGGTGATACAGCAGATCGGAAATCTCCATAACCGTCTCATGGTTCTCCCCATTCTTGGCCGCTATAATGACCTCGCTGCACTCCTCGCCGCACTTCTTGAGGATTTTATCCAATCCCTGCTCAAAGAGATAGCAGGTGTAAGACCCCTCCGTGTGGCTGTCCCTGCGGCTCGCAACCGTCTCATATAAATCTCTGAACGTATCGTTCATATCTCTCATCCTTTATGTTAATCTTCCCGCCGCCAGATCTCGTTGAAGAAGCAGCTATGCGCCCCCGTATGACAGGCGGGCCCGGTCTGTTCCACGCGCACCAGCAACGTGTCACTGTCGCAGTCGCCATGGATAGTGACAATTTTTTGGAGATGGCCGGAAGTTGCGCCCTTATTCCACAATTCCTTTCGGGAACGGCTGTAAAACCAGGTGTAGCCTGTTTCCAGCGTCTTTTTCATCGATTCGCGGTTCATATAGGCCAACATCAATACCTCTCCCGTGGAATACTCCTGCACAATTGCAGGCAACAGGTCCCCTTTTTGGAAGAAGCTTTCAATGAAAGCGTCGTCTGTGTGGTATGTCTGTCCCATCATTCCTCCCTGACCCCTTTGCAGAGGTCAACGGCCTGGCGCAGGCTGAGGTCACGGGTGTACAGTGCACGGCCACAGATGGCGCCGTGCAATTTTAAGGCGGTCAGCACCACGATGTCCGTCAGACTGCTGACGCCGCCACTGGCGATGACCTTACAGGACACCGCGCGGTTGAGCTTATCCAGCATGGTAAAGTTCGGGCCGTCCATCATACCGTCGCGGGAAATATCCGTAAAAATGATGTACTTTACACCGATGTCTTCCATATGTTTGGCCAAATCAATATAGTTTACGGTGGAGGTTTGCGTCCATCCCTCGGCCGCGACGTTTCCGTCGATTGCGTCGATGCCCACGGCGATTTTGTCCCCGTACTTTGACACCGCTTCTTTCACAAGAGCAGGATTGTTCAGCGCGGCGGAACCAAGGATGATGCGAGAAATACCATGATCCATATAGTAATCGATCGTTTCCATATTGCGGATACCGCCGCCCAGTTCGACTTTCAGGTTACATTGCTTTAATACTTCAAAGATCAGATCCGTATTGACCGGAACCGCATCTTTGGCACCGTCCAGATCCACCATGTGGAGCCAGCTTGCACCCATCGCTTCAAAAGCCCTGGCGGTATCTGCCGCACTCTCCGCGACCGTGTAGGCGGAATCATAATTTCCCTGCACCAAGCGTACACATTTTCCATCCTTGATGTCAATTGCAGGCAGAATAACCATACTTCTTGCCTACCTCCTATTCCGTATTTCCATAAAATTCCGTTGCAAAAAGGAGTTCCAGACAGACCCGTCACAAGGAGCCCTTTGTGGAAAGAACCCCGCCGCCGGTTTTCGCCGTCGCAAGACGCAGGGCATGGGCAGCCGCTTTGAATATCGCCTCGACCTCGTGGTGTGCGTTTGAACCATATTCCAGACGGATATGTAGCGTGACGCCGGCGTTCATAGCAAACGCACGCATGAATTCCTCCGTCAGGCAAAGGTCATACTCCCCTGTGCGCTCCTGCGAAAAATCCGCCCGGAAAGCCAAAAACGGCCGTCCGCTCACATCCACCGCAGCAAACGCGAGCGCCTCGTCCATCGGGACGTAAAAGCTGCCAAAGCGCGCGATCCCGGATTTATCCCCGAATGCCTGTGCAAACGCTTTGCCCAGGACAATCCCGGTGTCCTCCACGGTATGATGGCCGTCCACATAGAGGTCTCCCTTTGCCTTGATGCGCAGTCCAAAGCCGCCGTGTACCGCGAAAGCGGTCAGCATATGGTCAAAAAAGCCGATCCCTGTGGAGATGTCCACCGTTCCGCCGTCGAGAGACAACTCCACGGTGATGTCGGTTTCCTTTGTTTTCCGGGTTTCCAATGCGGTTCTCATAGCTGTACCTCTCTTTTTGAATCCTACTTATTTTACACCATTTTTAAGGATTTGTGGAGGAAGAAAGAAGACTTTCAAAATTTTTTAACAATTGTGCATTTTCTTCTGTGCTGCCCGCTGTAATTCTGAGCGTATCGCCCATAAAACGCACGGCAATCCCCCGCGAAAGCAGGCCTTCGAATATTTCCCTGGCCTGTGGCATGCGCACCAGCACAAAATTGGTGCAGCTGTCAAAGACATGCATCTGCTCCGGATACCGGGCCTCCAGCTCTTTCATGGAGGTTTCCAACGCCTTGCGGGAGAGGATGATCTCGTCCAGTGCTTCATGGAGCAGCTCCGGCCGGTTCATAACCAGCGTGCCGATCTTCTGCGTGACCGTGTTTACGTTGTACGGTGACTTCACCGCGCGGAGTGTGCGCGTCAAAGTTGGATTGGCCACAGCAAAGCCAAGGCGGATTGCCGCCATGCCGAAGGCCTTAGAGCAGGTGCGCAGGATGATCAGGTTGTCATAGTCCGTCACCTCGCCCAAAAGAGACTGATCCCAAAAGTCCATATAGGCCTCGTCCAGCACCACCAGAGCGGAGACGGACGTAATCAGACGGCGCACCTCTTCGCGGCATAGGCCCAGGGAGGTCGGATTGCACGGATTGGAAAACAGGACGACCTTTGCCCCGCTTTCATTGACCGCGGTGATCAGCTCGTCCACATCGATCGTGAGGTCGTCTTTCTTCCGATAGACGACGCTCTCCGCCTCCGCCAGGGAGCCGTAGAACCGGTACATGGAAAAGTCCGGCTCGACCGTCAGAATTTTATCGCCGCGCATCAAAAACGACGTGGCGATAATAAACAGCCATTCATCCGAGCCGTTTCCCGCTGTCACAAGCGACGGATCGATTCCGTAATAGGCGCCAAAGCTCGCGCAGAGCTCTGAAGCGTACGGATCGGGGTAGCGGTTAAACGGGATATCCGCCATGGCATACTGCGCCCTCTCCAAGAGGTCCATAGGCAATTCCAAAAAGGATTCGTTCGCGTCCAGGCGAATGGAATAATCGCCCGAAATAGGGTCGTACGGCTGCAGGTCCTTCAATTTATCGTTGAGCGTGTATGACATGACAATTCCTCCGTCCTTATAAGGGCCGCGTGTTCAGTCGGCGGCTTCCCGGTTTCCGCGCACACGGATGGAATTGGCGTGCGCGGTCAAGCCCTCCGTCTCGGCGAGCTTGATGATGTCGTCCTTGGCCTTGAGCAGAGCATCCTGCGTATAATAGATAAAGCTGGATTTCTTAACAAAACTGTCCACAGACAGCGGCGAAAAAAAGCGCGCCGTCCCGCTGGTGGGCAGCACATGGTTCGGGCCGGCAAAATAATCGCCCAGGGGCTCCGGCGACCAATTGCCCAGGAACACAGAACCGGCGTTATCGATCCTGCCAATGAATTCCATCGGGTTTGCGGCACAGACCTCCAAGTGCTCCGGCGCGAGCTCGTTTGCAAACTCGACCGCTTCGTCCATATTATTGCACAGCATCACCGCACCGAAGTTGTCAAGCGACTGGTTGATGATGTCCTTACGGGACAAGGTTTCTATCTGGCGATAGACCGCCGCGATGGTTTCCTCCGCGATGCGTTCCGAGGTGGTGAGCAGAATCGAAGAAGCCAGCGGATCGTGCTCCGCCTGAGACATCAGATCTGCCGCCAGGAACTCCGGGTTTGCTGTATCGTCCGCGATAATCAAAATTTCACTTGGGCCCGCGATCATATCGATGTCCACTGTGCCGTAGAGCTGGCGCTTTGCCGTCGCAACAAAGATATTGCCCGGCCCCACAATCTTATCCACCTTGGGGATACTCTCCGTACCGAAGGCCAGCGCTGCCACCGCCTGCGCGCCGCCCACGAGAAACACGCGGTCCACGCCGGCGGCCAGCGCGGCGGCCATAATATCCGGATTGGGCTTACCGTCCTTGCCGGGCGGCGTCACCATCACCAGCTCGCCCACGCCCGCGATCTTCGCCGGGATCGCATTCATCAGCACGGAGGACGGATACGCCGCCGTGCCGCCGGGCACATAGAGGCCCACCCGCGCAAGGCCGCGCACGCGCTGGCCCATCATGACGCCGTCGGCCCCCGTGTTAAACCAACTCTGCTGCTTTTGCCGGGCATGGAAATCCCGGATATTGGCGGCCGCCTTCTCCAGTGCCGACACAAACGCCGGATCGCATGCTTTGGAAAGCTCCTGCATCTCCGCCTTTCCAATCACCAGTTTTTCCGGCACGCTGCCGTCGAACCGCTCCGTATACATCCGCACCGCGGCGTCCCCATCGCGCCGTACGGTTTCAACGATCTCCGCGACCGCCTCGTCCACCTTCTTGCCAGAATTCGCGCTGCGCTCCTTGAGCTGTTCAATAAACGCGCGGCCGAAGTCCCCGCCCTCTTTGACATATTGGATCAACGCTTCCGCCTCCCTTTCTATGCTTTATTCTTTTGCCTGCTCCATCTGCGTCACCAGCTCTTCGATCTCTGCCTTGCGCAGTTTCAGGCTTGCGGTGTTCACGATCAATCGCGCAGAAATGTCGCAGACTGTCTCCACCACTTCCAGGCCGTTTTCTTTTAATGTCGTCCCGGTCTCCACAATATCCACAATGGCGTCGGACAGGCCCAGCAGCGGGGCCAGTTCCACGGATCCCTCGATCTTGATAAACCGGATGTCCATCGCCTTGCTTTCAAAGTAATTGCGCGCCACATTGGGGTATTTTGTCGCGATCGTCCTGCTGGCGTAACCGCTGAAAAAGTCGCTACCCTTCGGTGCAGCCAACGCAAATTTGCAGCGTCCGAAGCCCAAGTCCAGTACCTCGTAAAAGCTGGTGCCGTTCTCCATGATGGTATCCTTGCCCACCACGCCCAGGTCGCACACGCCGTGCTCTACATAGGTGATCACGTCGGCCGCTTTGGCGAGCACCACCTCCAAGCGGTCGCCCACGGGCAGGATTAGCTTGCGCCCCTTATTGTGGACGGCGCTACAGTCGTAACCGATGCGCTCAAGCAAAGCGACGGTATCTTTTTCCAGTCTGCCCTTTGTCAGGGCAATTCTCAATGGTTTCATGTCGTCTCCCCTATGATATTGATGATCTCCACCGAAGCGCCCACACAGTCCAGACGGTGGATACCGCGCGTCTTTGCATAGTCCAGCGCTTCTTCTCTCGTCTCAAAGACGGAGCTTTCACATTTGCGCCCTTCCCTTGCCAGGCGGGACGCGTATTGCAACGCTTTGATCTCATACCCCTCATCGCTATGTACCAGAATCTCCACCGGCGGCGGCGCCTGGATACGCCCCTGCTTGAGCAAAAGTTCCGCCAAGCCGTCCACATTGACGCCAAAACCGACGGCGGGCATCGGCGCGTCAAACTGTGCCAGGAGCTTATCATAACGGCCGCCGAGCAAAACGGCGTCGCCCACGTTTTCGACATATGCGCTGAAAATGATGTCCGTATAGTAATCGTTGCGCTGGACAAGGCCCAGATCCACGATCATCCGGTCGCCCAGACCGAGTTCCACAAGCGCACGGTACAGCTCGTGCAGATACGCCAGCGTTTTGCCGGACGCCTCGTCGCTGCAGTACGGCGCGGCCTGCGCAAAAACTTCCTCGCCGCCAAAGAGACGCGGCAGACGGCGCATCGCGTCCACCTGCGGGCTGTTCTCCAATTTGTCCAAAATGGTATTAAGCGCTGCGTAGTTCTTCGATTCAATGGTACTGCGAATGTCCTCCCGCAGATCGTCGCTGATCGGCAGTTGGGCGGCCAGCGCACGGAAGAATCCCGCGTGGCCCAGCTCCAGCCGGAAATTCGGCACACAGCGGTTCAAAGCCTCCACCGCCGTGACGATCGCTTCCAAATCCGCCCTGCGTCCGGATGCACCCAACAGCTCGATGCCGGTCTGCGTGGCCTCATTGATGCGGCCGGTCAAGCCCGGATTGCTGCGGTAAATTTTCTGGTTGTAATACAACCGGACCGGTTTCGGCAATTTTTGCAGCCTGGTCGCGGTGAGTCGTGCAATTGGGATGGTGGAGTCAGGCCGCATAACCATCAGCCGGCCATGCCGGTCGCTCATCTTATACATGGTCTCCTGGCTGATGCCGGAGAAATCCGGATCGTATACATCGTAAAATTCCAATCCCGGCGTCACCACTTCGTTGAATCCCCGAGACGAAAATACGTCCGATAAGGTCTGTTCCACATAGCGTCGTGCCAAGCATTCTTCAAAGAGCAGATCCTTGGTGCCTTCCGGCGTGATCTTGTTGTATTTTTTCATAAAAACCTACCGTTTCTTGTTGAGATTCCAGCGAAGCCCCTTACAGCTTCACTTTAGCGTGCTAATATAATATCATGATGAATTATCCGTGTCAACCATTTTTTCAGGCGCTTGCATCCAAAAAAACATATCGCGCACGCGCCTCAAAAAATGTGCCTGCTTCTGCACAGGCAGTTATACAATCAGGGGCTTTAATTCCTCTAAACTGCGGATGGTGTAGTCCACTCGCATCCCTTCTGGTGCTTTGTTCCCTGCTGGACAGTACCAGCATGTGTCGATTCCGGCGTTGTTGCCGCCCAAGATGTCAGAACTCAGGGAATCCCCGACAATCAGCGTCCGTTCCGCACAGAAGTCCGGGATGCGCGCAAACACATAGTCGAAATATTCCTTCATCGGCTTTTGAAAACCCGCGTCCTCGGAGACAAAAATCCCTTTCATATAGCGGTCGAGGCCAGAATCGCGCAAACGGCTGTACTGCGTGCGGGACACGCCGTTTGTCACAATATACAGGTCACAAAACCTTGCACAGTAGGCGCAGAGTTCTTCCGCCCCCGGAATCAGGAATGCGCCGCGCCCCAGCTCCTCCTGATATTCATCCTCAAAAGCGAGCCCATCTCCATCGATACCGAGCGCTGCAAAAAGCTCCACAAACCGGCTGTAGATCACGTCCTCGCGGGTGATCTCTCCCTGTTCAAAGCGCCGCCACAGGGCGCTGTTGATCGTGTGATAGGTCTGCTTCACATGGTCGTCCAGCAAATAGCCGTGGCGGCGGAAGGTTTCCCGCAAAGCGGCGCGCTCCGCCGCCTGAAAGTCCAGCAGCGTGCCGTCCACATCCAGCAGAAGGGTCGTATATTTGCCCAAATCGCATTCTCCTGTCTTCACATTTTCATTTTCAATTCTGCTTGCTCAATTTTATCTTAGCGATCTCGTCCCCTTGCTCAGCTGCCAATCTATAATAACGCAACGCCTTTGCACGATCAGCTTTACATCCTAACCCCCAATAATAGATGTCACCCAATTTTCGATATGCTTCAAAGCTATGCTGATTGCATGCACGCTCATACCACATCGTAGCATTGGTATAATTAGCAGGACTTTTACTGGCATAAATATCCGCAACATCTATTTGTGATAATATATGTCCATGGTTGGCTGCTTTTTCATACCACATAATTGCTTTTGCCATATCTTCTTCTACACCTAAACCATATTGATACTGGTAAGCCGTGTTATATTGTGAATCTACGTGACCCGCTTGGGCTGCCATTTCAAACCATTTAATAGCCTCTTTGAAATCTCTTTTTAAAAAACCATATCCCATATAATACATTTGTCCTAACTCATACTGTGCATCTACCCAGCCATGATCTGCCGATATTCTAAAAAATTCAGCGGCACTTAAATAATCAGGAGAATTTTCTCCGAGTCCATCTTTATAAATTTTAGCTAGCTTATAGCAAGCATATGCATCATTTAAACCTGCAGATTTTTCCAGCCACTTTATCATATCATCAGACTGTAAAAACATTTCAAAAACTTCGGCCAAAGATCTGCATGCATTCAAATAGCCCTTGTCTATCGCTTTTTTATACCATCTTTGCGCTTCTTTT
>DBFXIC010000150.1:0-2661 GCA_048455095.1 Anaeromassilibacillus sp. | reverse complement strand
CCACCGAGCTGCAGCTCGACACATTGACGATGACGCCCTTGCGGCCATCGACAGGTTCCTGCGAAATCATCTGCTTGGCCACCAGCTGCGTCAGGAACATATTGCCCTTGGTGTTGATGCCGACAACATAGTCAAAGCTTTCCTCGCTCATATCCAGCAAATCGGCGCGGACTTTGGGAGCAACGCCTGCATTATTAACCAGCACATCCACGCGGCCAAAGGCGGCCAGTGCGCCGTCCAGAATCTTCTTGCGGTCGTCGGCGCTGCCGATGTTGGCCTGCACGTAGGCGCAGTCGATGCCCATCGCTTTCAGCTCATCCAGCGCATGCTGGTTTTTCTCCTGTGGGCCGGTGGCGACCATAACAATATTGTATCCATCCAGCCCCAGCTGCTTGGCAATAGCAAAGCCGATGCCGCGGCTGGACCCGGTGACGATGGCAGTTTTTTTCATAAGTACACCCTCTCCATCAGCCGCGGAAGTTCGCAGGCTGGGTCTTTTTGATCTCCAGAAATTCCTTATAGAACGGCATAAACGTCTTACTGTCGCGGATGACACAGCCCGTGGGCTTGTGCGCGCGGATCAAATCGCCGCACTTGCCGCAGGTCAGGCAGACGCGCTTAGGGTCGATGCGGCCATTTTTGACGATCTCGTTGGTGAAATCCGGGTCAGCAAAGGCCATGCGGCCGAACAGCATACCATCGCACAGACCCTGCTCGACCGCGCCTGCGCTGAACAGATCCGCATAGGCTCGCAGGTAAGTAGGTGCAGATGCCCAAACCGTCATTTCCGGCACCGCCTTTTTCACTGCGCCAATGCCGTGGATCATGCGGGACAGGCCAACAAACGGATGTTCGTCCGGTTCATACTTGCCAAAATCGAAGGGGCGGGTCACATGGGTGGTGGCGTAGGGGTTGCCCATCGTCAGGTTGACCATATTCAGACCCAGTTCGTTGTGCAAATCGCGCACCAGGCGGATGGGTTCAGTCAAATCGGGCGTCATGCCGCTCTCCGGACTGACACCGAAGCCCCACGGGTAGGCGTAGCCGTCGTAGATGCCGACGCGCGCCGTGACCATAAAGCTGTCGTCCTCGTACACCTTGGCGGCGCGGATTCCGTTTTTCAGCAGGCGGAAGCGGTTTTCAAAGCTGCCGCCGTACTCGCCGGGGCGGTTGTAGGCGGATGCCAGCTCTGCCAGCAGGTAGCCGTGGCAGCTCTTGATGTCCACCGCGTCAAAGCCTGCTTCCTTGGCAAGGGCGGCTGCCTCGCCGAACTTTTCTTCCAGCCCTTTCAGGTAATCGTCCGTCACGATGCAGGAGTCATCCGCGGCGCGGTACTGCTCCAGAATCGGGTGGCGGTAGGCGATCATCGGGGCAGGCTTGTTGCCGGGGTTAGAGTAGCGGCCGCTGTGGTTGGCCTGCATGATCAAATACGGCGCATAGCCGTTGGCCTTGAGGCCCGCCTCCTTGACGGCGGTGGTCATCTTCTTGAACTCGTCCAGCGTGTCGCGGGTCAGCAGCAGCTGCGTCTGGGAGGATCGTCCCTCCTCCACAATGGAGATTGCCTCGAACCAGATGACCGAGCTGCCACCGATAGCCTCGTTGACATAGCGGCGGGTCGTATACTCGGTGGGTGCGCCTTCGGGCGTCGAGTCCGCGCCCTCCATGGGCGCGATGCCCAGACGGTTCGGGAAGGTAATATTACGCACGGTCAGCGGCTGCGCCAGCGCGTGGGTGTCGGCTGCAAAGGGCAGGTCAACACCCAGCTCTGCGGCACGCTGCTTGACTTCTTCTAACGATTTATAGTGAAATTTTTCTTGTGGCATTGTATTACCTCTTTTCTTCGGGGCAGGACCATACAGCGCTCCAATCGGTAAAGCGGATGGCAGACGCCCCATGTACATACAGGCCCACCATAGCCCCTGTGAACCGCTTTCCGCACTGTAAGCCCTCACTGGTCAGGTAGTGTGGTTCTGGGATGCTCCAGAGCGTGCGCCAGTCTGTTCCGTCCTGTATGGCAAAATGTCGTTGACCGCCCGTTGCTGTAACGCGCAGACGAACAGGAGATGTGCCCGCAGGCAGCGGGGCTGTTTGCCTTGAAACCGCCTCATATCCTGCATATTCTTCCAATACAAGACCCTCCGTCCCAACGCCGAATTTCAAATAGCTGTGCTCATCGTAGTAACAGGTCAGACCTGCAGTACCTGCAGCGGGAATTTCCAGCACTGTTTCCACTGTAAACGCGCGTTCCTGCTGGCGGACAAGAAGCAAGCCCTGCATCTTCCTGTCGCACAGGTCAAGACCATTTCCGCATAGCGTCAAGGCTTCATTTTCCACGGTAAAATTCGCGGTGTCCAACGCGCGCTGGGTAATCCACTCGCCGCCCTTCCAGCAGGTTATTCCGCTCGGAGCCGCAGGTAAACTCACCTTGGGGAGCGGCATATTCAGCACAGCTCGTGGGCGGCGGCCATAAGCGGCCACAGGCCAGCCATCAGGCGTCCAAGTCACTTCTGCAATCGAAGTTTCCCGTCCCATAGGAGCCGTACCATCCGGATCGCGGCGCAGACAGAGAAAGCAGAGGAACCACCGTCCGTCTGCAGTCTGCAGCAGCTTTCCGTGACCGCAGTTCTGCAGATAGCCGCCCGCGTCATCCTGGCGCAGAAT
>DBFXIC010000149.1:0-6675 GCA_048455095.1 Anaeromassilibacillus sp. | reverse complement strand
ACGGATGCGACGCTTGTGGGGCCGGGCAACTCCCCCGAGGTGGCGCGGCGGGTGTACGACCACTACCAGCGCCGCGAAACCGTCAACGCCACCCTGGTGCTGGCCGGGGAGCTGCCGGGGGATGTGGTGACCGTCAGCACGGAATTTGACGGAATCAAGACGGGCACGGTCCTGTCCCTCAGCGTGGACCTCGCCCGCAAACGGATTGGAGAGGCGGTGATCCTGTGTCAGTGATCGACGAGCTGATCTTCGACCGGACGGGCGAGGATGTGGCCAACCTGACCAAGAAGGGCTTTTACAACGCCAGCGACCTGAACCGCGTGGAAGCGGCGGCAGGATACATCGCGCAGCGGCTGCACGCCTGCGGCTACGCCGCGCCGGTGGCCCTGGAGGCGGGGCAGGCGGCCCAGGAATTCGCCTTTACAGGCGCGGAACAGCTTTTCACGGTTCCTATGGACGGCGTATACCGGATCGCCGTCTCCGGCGCGTCCGGCGGCAAGGGGAATACCTTTAACAAGGATTACGGCTCTGTGGGCGGCAAGGGGGCGCGGCTGCACGCCGCGTTTGCCCTGACGCAGGGCGACGTGCTGCACGTCATTGTCGGTGGAGAAGGCTCCGGCAGCACGGGAACGGTGAAAGACGGCGCATCCGGCGGCGGCGGTGGCGGGACGTTTATCTTTAAGGAGATCCCCAGTATCACGGAGAGCAAATGGCAGTTCGCAAAGGGCGGAAAAAATTACGAGGTCCTTTTGGTGGCGGCAGGGGGCGGCGGCGCGTGGGATGAAAGCTACAAAAACGGCCGCGGAGACGGATACGACGGAGTCGGCGCACTGTTCAAAAGCCCGAATCGGTTCACCGCCCGCAGCACCAGCTCCAAATCTCCCGCGACGGCCGGCACCACGTCGGGTGTGCTGGGGATCAACCAATATATCAACTATGACCTGGCAGGCGTCTACTACGAGCGCGGCGGGTCGAGGGGGCAGGGCGGATATGGCGGCGGCGGCGCGGCGGACGACGTCCGCAGCTATGGAGGCGGATGGTCGGGAAGCTCTTATAAAGCCTATTCCTGGTCCCTGAACCCGGACGCGCAGGGGGAGGACGGCGCGAACCTGGGAAACGGAAACGCTCATATTTATCGCGAGGCTTGGAGTGCGGGGGACATCCCGCGCAAGAGCGACCTGGACCGTTACCTGCGCAATATCCGGCTTCTGCGCGACGCGGTCGCCGTCTATCCTTCCACGCCTTCCGCCCCGCCGGGGATGGACCGGCTGACTTGGCAAGAGGCCAACAGCATGGAAAAGATTCTGGCGGACCTCGACGAGATCATCACAAATATGGCCGCCGCGTGGTTTTACAGCGGCGACCTCTATGCAGGGGAGATATGACTTATTAAAGACAGAATACCAAAATATCCGGGCCGGGTGAAGCTTACGCCCGTATCCGGCCAGACGAACATATACACGATGGAGCGGATGGATCAGCCGACGGAGCTGGGCACGCCGATCAGCAAGGCGACGCTGCTCAAGGACAGCACAGCGGAATTGTACGGTCTGGGGCCTGACGCGGTGCCGGACGATATATTCCGCGCGCTCGCTGCTCCGGACTACGCCGCAAAGCTCATTATCCATGTCGCCACGGCAGACGGGGGCAGCGTGGGGAATACCCGTGTCCGCATCCGTAATGAGGAGTTAGGCGTGTATCTGGTCAAGTCGTTGGACGCGCTGGGCAACGCGGAGTTTGACGTGCTGCAAAACCACACCTATTATGTGGTACTATTGGACTATCCATCCCAGTATTACGGCGCTGCGGCGCTCATTACTGCGACCGGTGGCCAGGTGCAGCGCGAGACGATCACCCTGCCCACGGAGCCGGATATTATCGGCTGGCGCATCGACGAGAGCACCGGCACGGTGGAGTACACGGACGGCGCTAAAAGCTGGATACCGGCCAGCATGGTAGGCGATACATTTGAGCCGGGGTCCCTCGGCGGGAGCTGGCTGTTTAAAAATATCCGCCCCTGCCTGCTTAAAAATGGGATCGTGCAATATTATCTTGATCCCAATGATTTCAGCAAGCGCACAGACGGCACAGACGCAGACATCACCTCCGGGGACGACGGTGACGTGATGATTGAGTTTCCTTTGGTGTATTACAAATTCTACGAGGAGACCGGAGCGGACGGGAAAACCTGGAAGGGCTGCAAATTTAGCCGGACGCAACCGGACGATACCTATTGTGCCAATGCGTATCTCTCAGAGGCCGGTGTGATACAGCAGACGATGTACATGTCCGCGTATGAGGGGATTGTACTTGACGGAAAATTGCGGTCAATCAGTGGAGTGTACAACACAGAATTTCACACCGCAGGCCAATGGAGATCGCTTGCCATAGCAAATGGCCCGGGTTACCAGCAAAGAGAGTGGTGCAAACAATCTCTATTGCAGACATTGTTTGTGATGATGTTTTGTAGCACGGACTCCGAAAGACACTTAGGAAAAGGGAAATACGCAAGATCGGACACAGGAAACCTAAATAAAAAAGGAATGTACTGGGGGAATCAGAGTGGAACTGAGGGTGTTAAATTCTGCGGGATTGAACACCTTTGGGGTGGTGCAACAACCTTATGCGATGGAATTTATCAAAATTCAAGTGAATTTAGCTTTAAAACGCATGCTCCTTATACCGATTTGTTAAATAAACATACATCTATAAGGACTATAAAATCAATGTCGAGCGGATCATATTGGATCAATAAAATGGCCGTGTCCAACAGCTATGGATTCCTCCCGAGCGAAGTAACAAGCTCTGAAGGGAATTTCCACGATATCATATATTGGACAGGTTTGGTTAATACCATAAAGTATCCGTCTGTTGGGGGGGCAGGCGAAAAAGAAGCTGGAATTTTTTGTGTAAGATTTTTTTATGAAGTTGATGGTACTATAAATTCTGCTTGCCTCTCCTACACCCCACAAGGAGGTTGATAACACATGCAAATTACATCCGTAACCAAGCCTCCGGTTTCTTTTAAGATTGCAGGCAATCAGGTGACGTTTTACGCAAACATCACAAAAGGCACAGAAATCGACGGCTCCACCGGGCAGGAGATCACCCTGTGGACGTATGACCAGTACAGCCTGCCGGTGCGCGTTGCCGCCAACACGGCGGCGCAGATCGCGGAAAACTACGGCGCGTGGCTGGAAAAGGCAAAGGATTACGAGCGCGCGCAGGAAGCGCAGAAAGTACGCGCGTACCGGGACAAGCTGCTCAACGACTGCGACCTCATCCACTGCAACGCCGCCAACTGGGCGGCGATGGGCGGGGCGCAAAAGACCGCGTGGCAGGAATACAAGCAGAATTTGAGGGACGTCACGGCACAGGAGGGGTTCCCTTACCATGTGGCCTTCCCAACAAGGCCGGAGTAAGGAGGGAAATATGGATATAAAACAGGATTTTTTGACCATCAACAAGTACAGCCGCCCGGGGACCAAGCTCAGCGGCGTGCGGAAGATCGCGGTGCACTACGTCGGCAACCCGGGCACCAGCGCGCAGGCGAACCGCAACTATTTTGAGGGCCTGAAAGCGGGGAGCCGGAACAGCGCCGGTCAGCTCGTCTATGCCGGCGCGCACTACATCATCGGCCTGGAGGGCGAAATCATCCAGTGCATCCCGGAGTCCGAAATCAGCTATGCGACGAACCAGGCGAACCCGTACAGCATCAGCATCGAGTGCTGCCACCCGGCGGCGGACGGGAAGTTCACAGCGGCCACGGAACAGGCGCTCGCGCAGCTCTGCGCGGACCTGTGCCTGCGGTACCGCTTGGACCCGGTGGGCGACGTCATCCGGCACTACGACGTGACGGGCAAGTGCTGCCCGAAGTATTACGTGGATCACCCGGAGGCGTTCGCGGCGCTCAAACAGCGCGTGAAGGGGATCGTCGGGGCGGACATCAAGAGCGACACCAGCGGCACCGTGCAGATTCGGCGCGGCACCTTTTATACGGCGAAATTCAGCGGGCAGAACGCGGCAAAGCTCGCGGTGACGGCGGGCACCGGCGGCGTGGTGACCATCGTGCCCATCGACCGCGGCACGGACAAGCTGGCGGCGGTCGTGCCCATCGGCAAGCCCGGCGACGCGGCGGGGATCTACACCACCGTGCCGGGCGGCAAGCCGGTCAAGCAGTTTGTGGCGCAAATTGTGTGAGGGGGGATAGAAATCGAATGGCAGGTTGTGGGGGTCGTCATCGCCCTTGTGGGGCTTGTGGGGGCGATCGCAGGCCCCATTGTGAAGCTCAACACCAATATCACAAAGCTGACGGTGACGCTCCAAAACGTCGAAGCGCGCATGGAACGGCAGGAGGAGAGTGGGCACGAAGCCCGCAAGCGCCTGTGGAGTAAAAATGAAGAGCAGGACAAAACCATCGCCGAGCACGGCAGGGAGTTGTCCGATCACGAAGGCCGGATTACTCGGCTTGAAAAACTTTAAGGAGGACTAAATCATGGAGGAAATCGTATTGTTTTTGACTTTGGCGGTAACCATCGAGGGCATTGTCGAGTACATAAAAACACTGATGGATGGCGAGCAAAAAGCAACCATTATCCAAATCGGAGCGCTGGCCGCAGCCGTGGCCCTGTGCATCCTGTCCGGCGCGGACATCTACGCGGCGCTAGGCGCGACCTTTACTGTACCTTATGTTGGATGCGTCCTGACGGGCGTGTTCGCCAGCCGCGGCGCCAACTATGCCAGTGACATTTTAGGCCGTCTGCAAGGCACTGACGGCGGCAAATACGCGGCGTAAATACATATACCCCGCCTCGTTATTGGGGCGGGGTATTTTTGTTTATAAGGGAGGATCACATGATTATTTTAAACAATGATTGGACTTTTACAGCCACCTCCGACGACCTACTCCTTGGATACGCCGGAGAGAATAAGATATATACCCTACAAATGCAAACGACTGGGAACCAGTATGCGGGTTGGTCGTTTTTTATGGACATCAAAACCAATGACCGTGTGGACGTTTGGGCGGTCGATGCGCAGGAACAGGACGGCAACCTGCTACTATCAATCCCCGTATTGCAATCCTACATACCGGAGAGCGGCTGCATCCGCGCACAGCTCCGCGCGGCGGCGGCGGATGGACGGGTGAAAAAATCTGAACGGCTTACGTTACAGGTAAAAACCAGTGCAAACGCGCCGCTGGAAATCTCACTCATGCCGTCAGAATTTGAGGCGTATGAGGAGCGGATAATCAACGCGCGGGGTGAGGCTGGAAATGCAGCAGATCAGGCGAAGCAATCAGAACAAGCCGCGGCGAAGGCCGTGGAACAATGCGCGCAGATTTTGGAGGATGTCAAAGCCAGCGACACTTGGCGCGAGTTTGGCGCGACTCCGTGCGTTTTTAACGTCTCTCCGTTTGGAGAGATCAAATTAAAATCTGATGCCGCATCCTGTACTTACCACGCGTACAGCGACACCGTCAAAGACATGGGGACACAATCCCGATCGTACTCTGGCGGGATCGCGGAGGACACCACAAAGGGATATTACGAGTTTACTCTGACAAGCACGGCCACTGCCTGGTACAACGTCTACTTCCGCATGACGATGACAGGGCTGGAAGTTGGCAAGCAGTATAAAATTTATATCGATACCACAGGCCTGGAACCGGGCTCAACAACCTCCACCATGCTATTTGGACAGTTCCTGATCGCGAGTGTGGCGAATGGTACAAAGGGCGATACAATACTCAGCCCGACGCGCATATCCTCCGCCGGGCTTCACAGCTATACCTTCACGCCGACGACCGCCGACGTCATGCTGGAATACTATCCGGGCAACGTGACCGCGGAATTGGTAGCAGGGTATCAGTTCCGGGTGCGCGACATCTACATCAACTACGCGGGCACAGGCGACGCACATACCCCTGTGTACGACAAGCAGGGGACCTTTGCGGGCGAGACCATTCTCACCGACGCCCCCGTACCGGTCAATTTTGAGGCCACTCCGCCCTGCACGGTATGGTACTCTCGCCCCATTCCAAACGTCTTTACCGTCAACGGTCATGCGCCCGATTCGGATGGAAATGTTGCCTTGCCGGAGCCACCCATATCACGGCTGTCAGGTAAGACGCTGGTGTGCTTTGGCGACAGCATCACGGGCAATTTCAGCCCGCCGGCGGACTATCCGTCCGTAATCGCCCGTCTGACGGGCATGACGGTGTACAACCTGGGGTTGGGCGGCTGCCGCATGTCGAAGCATCCGGATCAATATTACGATTCCTTCTCGATGTACCGCCTGGCGGATGCGATCCACACCAAGGATTTCTCCCTGCAGGAAGCGGCGGTGGGGCATACCTTCGACTATGTATCCAAGCGGGTGGACGACCTCAAGAATATGGACTGGTCAAAGGTGGACTACGTGACGATCTTCTACGGCACAAACGACATCCAGGGATATGTAGATTTGGATAACGCCAACAACCTGTACGACACCACAACGTATCTGGGCGCAGCCCGCTATTCGCTGGAAAAGCTCTGGAACAGCTATCCAAACCTGAAGATTTTGCTGCTCACGCCCATGTACCGCTACTGGGACGATACGCAAACAGACAGCGACGAAAAGACGTTCGCGGGCGGCAAACATTTCTACGAATTCGGGGAAGGATTGCTACAG
>DBFXIC010000148.1:0-2861 GCA_048455095.1 Anaeromassilibacillus sp. | reverse complement strand
GGAGGGCGGATATGAGCTGGTGGCGGGCCACCGGCGGCACCGGGCCAGCCTGTTGGCGGGACTTGCGGAGATGCCGGTGATCGTGCGGGAGCTGGATGACGACGAGGCGACCATCATCATGGTGGATTCCAACCTGCAAAGAGAAACGCTGCTGCCCAGTGAGCGGGCGTTTGCGTATCGGATGAAGTTGGAGGCGATTCGCAGGCAAGCAGGTCGGCCTGCGAAAAATTCCCGACAAGTTGTCGGGAATTTTGAAAGCGCAGATATTGTAGGAAAAGATATAGGTGAAAGCGGCCGTCAAATCCAACGTTTTATCCGCCTGACTTACCTTGTCCCGCCGCTTCTGGACATGGTGGATGAACACAAGGTAGCTTTCAACCCTGCGGTGGAGCTGTCCTACCTGACCTCCGAAGAACAGGTTGCGCTTCTGGACGCCATGGACAGCGAGCAGGCCACGCCGTCGCTCTCACAGGCCCAGCGGCTCAAGAAATTCAGCCAGGAGGGCCGCCTGTCCGAAGATGTCATGCGCGCTATTCTCTCCGAAGAAAAGAAGCCGGAGGTCGGCAAGATCACCCTGTCCAGTGACAAGTTGCGCCGCTACTTTCCAAAGAGCTACACCCCCCAGCAGATGGAACAGACCATCTTTCGCCTGCTGGAACAGTGGCAGAGACGGCGGCAGCGGGATTTAGAGCGGTAGGAAACGCCATCATACGACAAAGAAGCCGGAGCGAACCTTGCTCCGGCTTTTCTCATACCCAAAAGAAAAGAAACGGAGGAAGAAGCCATGGCGGTGTTCCGGTGCGCAAAAACAAAGGATTATACCATCATGTCCAACCATCACCTCAAGGATCGGCGGCTGTCCCTGAAAGCAAAGGGCCTTCTTTCGATGATGCTCTCTCTGCCCAAAGAATGGGACTATACGCTCAAGGGGCTGGCCCGCATCAGCAGGGAGGGCGTGGACGCCATCCGTGAGGCGGTGCGGGAACTGGAGCAGGCCGGGTATGTCGTGCGCAGCCGTACCCGCAACCCCAAAGGACAGCTGGCCAACGCGGAGTACGTCATCTACGAACATCCCATGCCCGCATCCAGAAGCGCGCCGAAGCCTGCGCGGGAGAAACCTGTATTGGAAAATCCAACGCAGGAGAAACCTGCACAGGAAGATCCCACGCAATTAAAGAAACAAGAATCCAATACGAATCCAGAAAAAACGAAACCAATAGCATCCATCCATCCCATCCTTCCGGAAAAGCGCAAGCTGGACCGCTGCCGGGCGCGGGTGGAATATCAGATCGAGTATGACGCGCTGCTGGAGGACCCGCGCGTGAGCGCCGCACAGCTTGATGAGATCGTGTCCCTGATGACAGAAACGCTCTGCTCAGGGAAGGAAACGATCAGCGTGGGCGGAGAGGAGCACCCTGCGGAAACAGTCAAGGAACAGCTCAAGAGGCTCACCAGCGAACACATTGAGTATGTGCTGCTGTGCATGCGGAGGACCACCGGCCCGATCCGCAATATCCGCAGGTATCTGCTGACGGCGCTGTACAATGCGCCCATGACGCTGGAGAGCTTCAACCAGGCGGAAGTCAACCGGCAGATTCGGCGGCATGTTGTGAGCTGCGTGCGGTAGCCGGTTTGGACGGATGGATAGATGGATCGAGTACTGAAAGGAGGACCCCATGCAGGAAGATATCGACCATCGGGCGGTGGCGCTGGTCATCAACACCACCAAAATGACAGGGCGGGCGCTGAAAAGCGCGATCACCAAGTATCTGGCCCATTGCCGGCAGAAAGCCAAAGCCCCGCCCACGGGCCGGCAGACGGTCAGAGAATTGGTCGGTCAGGGGCAGGGCGTGACGAACATCGAGATCACGGACGGCAACATCCGCTCCTTTGAGCGGGTGGCGCGGAAGTATGGCGTGGACTACGCGCTCAAAAAGGACCGGGAGAAGCCGCGCTACCTGGTGTTCTTCAAGGCGAAAGATGCGGATGCGCTGACCGCGGCGTTTGAGGAGTACACCGCCCGAAGTGCCCGCCGGGAGGAACGGCGGAACACCCGGCGCGAACGTCGGCGGGAGACAAGGACGCTGACCCGTCCCAACGCGCACAGGGGGCTGGAACGGTGAAGGAGAAACTCAAAAAGACGGCGGTTCGCCTGCTTCCCTACCTGTTCGTTGCGCTGGCTGCCACCTGCCTGGGAAAGGCGTGGCGGATGGCCGAAGACGCGGATGCGACCCAGACGCTGCTCAACCTGCCTAAAACGCTGGAGGCTGCTTTCTCTCCGCCCATTCCAAGCCTCCATCCCTTCGATATCCTGACCGGGGCGGTCACGGCGGCCCTGTTGCGAACCGCGGTTTACTTCAAGGGCAAAAACGCCCGGAAATACCGAAAGAACCGTGAATATGGCTCCGCCAGATGGGGCACGCGCGAGGACATCGCGCCCTATATCGACCCGGTGTTTCAGAAAAACGTGATCCTGACGCAAACGGAGAGGCTGACCATGAACAACCGCCCCAGGGACCCGCAGACGGCACGGAACAAAAACGTGTTGGTTGTGGGCGGAAGCGGCAGCGGCAAGACCCGCTTTTTCATCAAGCCCAACCTGATGCAGTGCCACAGCTCCTATGTCGTGACCGACCCCAAGGGAAGCGTGGTGGTGGAGTGCGGACGTCTCCTGCAAAGGAAGGGCTACCGCATCAAGATTCTTAACACCATCAACTTCCGCAAGTCCCATCATTACAACCCCTTCGCCTACATTCACAGCGAGAAGGACATCCTCAAGCTCGTAAGCTGCCTCATGGCCAACACCAAAGGCGAGGGCAAAAGTGGGGACGATTTCTGGCAAAAGGCCGAGGTGCTGCTCT
>DBFXIC010000147.1:0-13127 GCA_048455095.1 Anaeromassilibacillus sp. | reverse complement strand
CAGCACAGGTTTACCGGCCATGGCGGCGTGTTTCGCTGCGTGAATGATGGTGCCGTCGCCGCCCACCGCAATTACAAAATCACACCCATCCAGTCCCTTATAAAAATCCTTGTAAAACAGGATGCTCCTTCCGGGAAATACCGCCCTGTATCGTTCATCCATAGAGACGCTTGCGCCGCAGTCGTGCAGACGGTCCACGATCCGCTCCGTGTGGAGCTGCGCGTCTTTTTTGGTCATGTTCGGCATGAGGAATACATTCAATGCGATTCACCACCATTTAGCACACTGTGCGACTCTGCAACCAGCGCCGGAACGTCCAGAGGCACGCTGTGCGGCTGCTCCGATTTAGAGAGATAGAGCAAATATTCGATATTGCCCTCCGGCCCTTTTACCGGGGAGAAGGTCAGGCCCTCCACGGAGAAGCCGTTTTCCAGGACAAAACGGACGATCTTATCGACCACTTCAACATGGATGGATTGTTCACGCACCACGCCTTTTTTTCCAACCTTGCCGCGCCCGGCTTCAAACTGGGGCTTGATCAGGCACACCGCCTGTGCGCCATCCGCCATAAAATTCCGTGCGACAGGCAAAACCAGGGTCAGCGAGATAAACGAGACATCCACGCTGAAAAAATCGATCGGCTCCGGCACCTGCTCCGCCGTCAGATAACGCACATTGGTGCGCTCTAAATTGACCACGCGCTCGTCCGTACGCAATTTCCACGCCAGCTGTCCGTAACCCACGTCGATCGCATACACTTTTTTTGCGCCGTTTTGCAGCATACAGTCCGTAAAACCGCCCGTGGAAGCGCCGATGTCCATACAGACCTTATTTTCCAGGGAAATCGGAAATTGTTCCATCGCCTTTTCCAGCTTCAGCCCACCCCGGCTGACATATGGAAGCGTCGCCCCGCGCACCTCGATCTTTGCCGTAAGCGGCAGCATAGTGCCGGGCTTATCAGATTTCTGATTGTCCACATAAACATTTCCCGCCATAATCATGGCGCGCGCCTTCTCGCGGCTCTGCGCGAGTCCCTGCTCAAAGAGCAGGCAATCCAGCCTTTTTTTCTCCGCCACTTTTTTACTCCTACAAAAAATTATGTTATAACGCCCGGAAACCGAGCGCATGTTTGATCGTTATGTCAGGACCAGTGCTGCACCGCATCCGTCACCGCGCGGTACATGCCGTCTGCATCCAATCCAAGGTCGTGCAGGGATTCCTGCATGGTTGCATGCCGCACAAACCCGTTGATCGCGTGCAAGTGGTACGCACCTTTGAACCCGGCCTCGTGCAGCAGGTGTTCGAAGTGCTCCCCAACGCCGCCCTGTTCGATCCCCTCTTCAAAGAAAAAGACCTGCTTTGCAAGCCTCACAGCCTCCACCGCCCCGGCGGATACCGGCTTGATGCGGTTGAGCTTGAGGATACGCACGGTGATCCCTTGCTCCTTCCAGCGGGGCAGCGCCTCGCAGGCAAAGGAGAACAGCCGCCCATACGTCGCCAGTACCACATCCGCCTGTTCGTTCCCGTAGAGATCAAATGACTTCCCACTCGACTTGTAATTGAATGGCCGAAAAAGCTGGCCGCCACGTGGGTAGCGGACTGCGGTCACGCCGTCGCAGTCATACAGCGCCGTATGCAGGTCCCTGCGCAGCTCGTCATAATAGGCCGGGGAAAACACGGTGCAGTTCGGCACGGTGTTTAAGAACGCCGCGTCAAAAATGCCCTGGTGCGTCTCGCCGTCCTCCCCCACCACGCCTGCGCGGTCGATGGCAAAGGTCACTTTGAGATTTTGCAGCGCCGCGTCGTGAATAATCTGATCATAGCCGCGCTGTAAAAACGTGGAATAGATCGCGCATACCGGGTGCATCCCGCCGGCGGCAAGTCCGCCCGCAAAGGTCACTGCGTGCTCTTCGGCAATCCCCGTGTCGAAAAAGCGATCGGGAAAACGCTTTCCAAATTCAGTTAGGCCAGTTCCCAACTGCATAGCGGCCGTAATCGCGCAGATTCCCCGGTCGTTTGCGGCGGCCTCACAGAGATACTGCCCAAATTGACCGGAAAAGTCCTCGCTGCTGGACAGCTTTTTCCCTGTATGCACGTCAAATTTCGAAATGCCGTGAAAGACGCCTGGATTTTCCTCTGCATACGAGTACCCTTTTCCCTTCGATGTGATCACATGCAGCAGGACGGGATGCTCAATACCCTTGGCGTTTTCGAGCACCTCCATCAACTGTGGAAGATTGTGTCCGTCAAAAGGGCCGTAATAGAGGAAACCCATATCCTCAAACAGCGTATTTTTATACAGCAGATGCTTCATCGCCGTCTTGGTGCTAGAAATAGCACGATGCAGGGAGGGCCCCACGCCGGGCAGCTTATCGACGACGAATTCCATATTGCCCTTTGCACGCAGATATCCCGGCTTGGTACGAATCTGTGCCAGATAGCGCGCCATCGCGCCCACACTGCGGGAAATCGACATTTTGTTGTCGTTCAATACTACAATGAAATTCTTCGGAAAACGCCCCGCATTGTTCAGCCCTTCGTACGCCATGCCGCCCGTCAAGGAACCATCGCCGATCACAGCGATCACACGCCCAGGCTCGTGGCGGATCTTCTTGGCAACCGCCATGCCGTACGCCGCCGAAATGGCAGTGCTGGCATGTCCCGCATTAAAGGGATCGTAGGGGCTCTCCGCCCGATTAGGATAGCCGCACAGGCCGCCGCGCGTGCGAATGGTATCCAGCTGCTCCCGCCGCCCGGTCAAAATCTTATGCGTGTACGCCTGATGTCCCACGTCCCAGACAATCTTATCCTGCGGCGCATGGAACACCCTGTGCAGCGCAACCGTCAACTCCACTACGCCGAGATTGGAGGACAGGTGCCCCCCGTTGTTCGCAACCGTTTGGATGATCTTCTCCCGGATTTCCCCGCAGAGCGCCTCCAGTTCTTTTTCAGAAAGATGCTGTAGATCGTCCGGCTTGTTAATTCGATTTAAAAGGTTCTCCATTAAAAGGCCCCCAGTTTTTCACTGCGGGCCGGTTTACATCGACAGCCCGTTTTGCAGCCGTGCGGCAGTCAGCGTATTGCGCAGGAGCATGGCGATTGTCATCGGCCCTACGCCGCCCGGAACAGGCGTGATATATCCGGCGACCTTTTCCACCTCTGCAAAGTCCACATCGCCACAGAGTTTACCGTTTTCGTCGCGGTCCATCCCTACGTCAATCACTACAGCGCCGGGCTTGACCATATCCGCCGTGACAAACTTCGGCTTGCCTACTGCAGCCACAAGGATATCGGCACGCTTGCAGATTTCCTTGAGGTCTTTGGTCTTGCTGTGGCAAATCGTCACCGTGCCATTGTTGTGCAGCAGGAGCATCGCCATCGGCTTGCCGACGATGTTGCTGCGGCCGATCACCACGCATTCCTTGCCCTGAATCTCAATGTTCTGGGAGCGCAGTAGTTCAATGATACCGGCGGGCGTGCAGGGCAGGAAGTGGAAATTGCCGATCATGATGCGGCCCACATTGGAGGGGTGGAAGGCATCCACATCCTTCTCCGGGATAATCGCCTCTACCACAGCCTCTTCATCCAGGCCCTTGGGCAGCGGTGACTGAACCAAAATGCCGTTGATGTCCTTCTTTCCGTTCAGCGTCCGGATGAGCTCCATCAGCTCTTCCTGGGTGGTCGTAGCGGGCAGAGCATATTCTTCAGAGTAAATACCCGTCTGCGCACAGGCTTTTTTCTTATTGTTCACATAGGTGTGCGAGGCCGGATCGTCTCCTACAATCACCACCGCAAGGCCGGGCGTCACCCCCTGGGTCTTGAGCTGCTCGACTTCCTCCGCCACCTGTGCACGTACGCTTGCAGAAACTGCCTTTCCATCGATCAATTTTGCCATTTCCATTTCCTCCTATACAAATCTTTATTCTTCCCGATGATTGCCGGCCGAGTTGCCAGCCGTTTCTTCCTGATCTTCCATGGAGGATTCCAGCGGCGTTTCCTCCTGATCCTCCGCTTGCGTAAATTCTTTCTTTTCTTCTTCGATAATGTCTGTCTCCGTGGTCAACGCATCCTGTTCCAAGATCTCTTCCGGCGCTTCCCCTGTCTCCACCAGTTCCTCTGGGATCGTCTCCCGCAGGGCGTTCATCGCCATCACCTTGGCCGAGCCACATCCGGAGAGGGTTGTGCGGTTGCGGAACACCGCCAGCAGGACAACGCCCGCCAGTACCGTGGCAGCTGCCACAAGCTGGGAAACGCGCAGGTTAAAGAACGGCGTCAGCAGGCTGTCTGTGCGCAGCCCTTCGATAAAGAAGCGGCCCACGCCATACCACACCAGATAGAGCAAAAAGACCTGTCCATCGTATCTTCTAAATTTACGGCAGAAGATATGTAAAAGGACAAATCCCAAAAGGCACCACACCGATTCATAGAAGAAGCAAGGATGCACAGGGCCGTTTACCACCGCGCGGGTTCCCTCGCTGATCATGCCCCAGGGCAGATCCGTCTGCCGGCCAAAAGCCTCCTGATTGATAAAATTGCCCCAGCGGCCAATGCCCTGGCCAATCAAAAAGCCCAGTACCGCGACGTCCAGCACAGCGGGAACCTTAAGCTTACAGAGCTTTGCTGTGATGACGCCGCCCAGCAAGCCGCCGATGATGCCGCCATAAATCGCAAGGCCACCCTCACGAATGCTGAAAATCTTCATAGGATCGCGGATGTACATGTCGCCGGGATAAAAGAGCACATAGTACAGGCGCGCGCCAATAATGCCGGTGACCATGCCGACCAGAACGCAATTGACCAGTTTGTCCCCATTGATGTTCATCTTTTTACAGCTGAGCAGGGCATACAAAAATGCCAGAACGAAACCGGCGGCAATGATAATACCGTACCAGGCAATCGGGGCATCCCCCACATGAAAAGCCGTGGGATTCACATGGAACTCCCAGCCAAGCTTTGGAAATTGTACCGTATACATGAAAAAATCCACCTTTCCCGCGCGCGGTAAAAAATCAGCAAAGCCGCCAAGCTCCGCGCGGGAAGCCTGGCGGTTTTATTCAACCATTTCATAACAAACGTTTTAATCCACCGGATACACGACGGACAGCGCAGAATACGCTGGATCAAGCTGCATTTCCAAACGCTTCTGCACGGATGCAAGCTCGGCGTTTGCCAGATGATCGATATAGGAGAAGAGCTCGCGGCCCGCAAAAGTAAAGGACGCCATAGAGTTGGCGATATTATCCACGCTGTTCAAGGCGGCTACATTCCGGCCATACAATGCCTTTTTGGCGCGCTGGAACGCCTCTTGGTCAATCCCATCCCTGCGGAGCCGGTCTGCCTCCGCGCGAATCTCTTCTGCAACGCGGTCTGGATCCTTGGATTCCCCGGAGAAAATGATGGAGGCATAACCGGGACCCTCAAAATATTCATAACTGAACGAGGATTCATTGATCAAACCCGCATCCAGCAGGCGGCGGAACAACGGGGATGCGTCAGAGGCCATCAGTTCCAGCAGAATCTCTGTCTCCGCCAGCTCTTTGGCCGTGCGGCGGCCAGAACCGGCATCCTCTTTAAAGCCGAGCTCAAAGAGCGGCGTCACAACGGAGAGCTTCTGCTCCACACGGTTCTTGACAACCTCGCGCGGCTCCTTCTCGAAAATGCGCTCGATCTCCACCGGCTCAGAGGGTTTCAGCAATTTGTCGCAGAGCTCCAGCACCTTGTTCAGTTCGACATTTCCGGCGACGCAGAGCACCATATTGTTCAGGTTATAGAACGTATGATAACAACGATAGAGCAACTCCGGAGTGATCTGCGCAATGCTCTCCACCGTGCCCGCGATGTCGATCTTGACCGGATGCTTATGGTACAGGGCTTCCAACAGGTTGAACATGACGCGCCACTGCGGATCGTCGTCGTACATGCGAATCTCCTGGCCGATAATCCCCTGCTCTTTCTGGACCGTCTGTTCTGTAAAATAGGGGGACTGGACAAAATCCAGCAGGATTTCCAACGACTCATACACATTCTCCGTACAGGAGAAAAGATAGCAAGTCACGTCGAAAGAGGTATAGGCGTTCGCACTCGCACCGGTTTTGGCATAGCGTGCAAACGCGTCCCCATCCTCGCTCTCAAAGAGCTTGTGCTCCAGATAGTGGGCGATTCCCTCCGGCACGGTGCACACCTCTTTTTCGTCGGAACGCTTGAAGGTCGTATCCACAGAACCGTAGCGGGTGCCGAACACCGCATAAGTCGAGTTGTTCTGTTCCTTCGGATAGACAAAAATGCGGAGCCCGGAGGGATGCTTTACCTCATAATAGTGGTCTCCCACACGGTCGCTCTTCACTTCTCTGATAATATTCATTGCGCATCCTCCCCATTTCCCACCAGGCAATACACGGTGTCCAGCGTAACGCGGTTCGCCGCGTCAATGATCTCCTGCCGTGTGACGGCGTTGATCTGTGCAGCCGCTTCATCCGGCTGCTGCGAATGACTGGCAAATGTCTGGGAAAGATACCAGTTTTCCAAACCGCCAAGGGAGTCAGACAGCGTACGATAACTGTTGCAGAGGCTCATTTTGGCAGCCTCCATCTCGCCGTCATCAAAATGGCCCTGCTTCACCTCGTCGAGCTGACGAAGGATTTCCTCCTTGGCGCGATCGATATTCTTCGTCTCCACGCCGCTCTGTACCAGCATGATCCCCTTCATGCTGTTGTAGGACGCGCTGCAATAATAGCACAGGCTCAGCTTTTCACGCACATTGAGGAAGAGCTTGGAGCTCGGCGTCCCTCCGAAAAGCGCGGCCATGAGGCGTGTTGCAGGCGCTTCCTCGTCCGGGACAGCTGTCCCGGTGCGAAAGCCCATCACCAGCTTGCCCTGCGCCACATCCATTTTCTCCGTGACCTCGTTTACCTTTTCGGCCGCACGCACAATCTTTGTCGTACAGTCGGCTGTTTTGCTGCGGCCCAGCCGTTCAAACGCACGTTGGAACCCCTCATAGACGGGTTCCGGGTCGCAGTCGCCCAGCACCATCACTTCTACCTTGGCGCTGTGCATCACCTGTTCCCACGCTTTTGTCAGGGCGGGGCGCTCCAAGCAGGCGATGTCCTCCTTGCCGCCATAGCGGTTGACGCCGAATGGTTCATCCGCGCACATGATCGCCTCGCAGCGCTGGCGGGCATAGGTGCGTTTGTCACTGTATTCCGAATCGATCAGTTCGATCGTCTGGCGCTTCTCCTGCTCAAAGCCGTCCTCGGGGAAAAGACCGTCCTCCAGGGGCGGGTCGAAAAGGATGCTGCATAAAAGCTGCGCCAATTCCCCGGAAATCGCCTCTCCTTCCAGCGCATAACGGTCCGCGATGCCGGAGGCGGAAACGGTGAGCACCTGCAGGTCGCCGAGTTTTTGCACATCTGCGTTCAGAGACGCGCCATAGAGCTCTGCCAACCGCTGGCCCAGCTTGGTGAAATCGGGATACTCCCGGCTGGCCCTGCTGAGCAAAAACGGCAAAAGCGCATTTTCCGCGGCAGTCTGACGGCTCATGGGCACAATCAGGTGGGTAGAAATGCGCATTGTCTTAAATTTTGTATCACGAATACTCCTAAAATTGACACCGTCACAAATGGCACGCTGCTCAATTTTGATCATTCCATCATCTCCAAATTAAAATCAGGATTTATTATAGCACACCGGCCCACTTAAGAAAAGGCAAAATCTATGAACATACAAAAAATGCGGCTATTTATACAGCATTTACGCCTGAAATGGCAGACTTGCCTTTCAAATAATGGAATGGTATAATAAAACAACATTTTCACAGGCTATTGGGCGACGAAAAGGCGGCATTTCTCCCGTTTTTTACAGTTCCAAGCCTGTAATTGAAAGATTACGAAAGAACGGACGGGATGTTTTTTGGATGCAAAGAAAAGATCATTGATGGCGGAGCTTGGACTTTTACTCGTCACTGTCATTTGGGGAAGCGGTTTCGTGGCCGTCAAGAGTGCGACCGGCAGCTTGGAGCCCGCCGCCATTGTCGCGCTCCGTTTTGCCATTGCCACTGTTTTAATGTGCGTCGTCTTTTTTCGCCGGCTTAAAGAGATCGATAAGGGTTGTATCAAGGCGGGCGCGCTGGCCGGTTTTCTGTACTTCATCGCGTTCTATTTGCAAACTCTGGGCGCAAAATATACCACGGCTGGCAAAAATGCCTTTTTGACCGCAATCTATGTTGTATTGGTGCCCTTTCTATATTGGATTGTAAAAAGCCAGCGGCCGGATGTATATAATGTTTCCGCCGCGTTTCTTTGCATGATCGGCATCGGATTTCTCTCCCTCAACGCGGACTTTTCCATCAACGTGGGGGACGGCTTTTCCCTGCTGGGTGGCGTCGGTTTCACGGCGCAGATTGTTGCCGCTGCTATTTTAACCCAAAAGCACGACCCTATTCTGCTTTCAGTTACGCAGTTTGGTTTTGCCGCGCTGTTTGCGGCGATCACATCGCTTTTGACCGAACCCATCCCGACGCAACTGGCACCCGATTCCCTGACATATATCCTTTACCTCGGCGTCTTCAGCACAATGATCGCTCTGTTGCTGCAAACGGTCTGTCAGAAATACGTCCCGGCCTCCAAAGCCTCTCTTATTATGTCTTTGGAATCCGTATTCGGCTGTATCTGCGGTATCATCTTCTTGCATGAGGCGCTCTCCGGCCGCATCCTCGCAGGCTTTGTTCTAATTTTCGGGGCAATTCTTCTTTCCGAGGTCAAGCCTTCTTTTCTACGGTTGGGTTCCAGGAGGTTGGCGCCGGCGCCTGTCAGTACCGATGAGAAAGAAGGCTCTGAAACGTGACGGACCTCTCTCAGAATCCCGTCTGCCGTCCATTCGACTTTGCAGGTTCGCCACTTCACAGTGTTTTGCTCATTCATGGCTTTACTGCCAGCCCAGGCACCATGCTGCCCTTGGGGGAGTTCCTTGCTAAATGCGGCTTCCGTGTCAAAGGCCTTCTCCTTCCTGGGCACGGTACAACCGCCGCCGATTTGGAGCGCCGGCGCTGGCCAGAATGGCTCGCTGCAGTGCAGGAAAGCTTTGATCAGTTATCCATGGAGTGTGAAAAAGTCAGTGTGGTTGGCCTTTCGATGGGCGGTACACTTGCGCTTCTACTCGCGCAGATGCGGCCGGTCTATCGGGCCGCTGCGCTTTGCGCCGCTCTGAAAGTGCGCAATCGTGCAAGCCGCGCCGCAAGCGTTCTCTGGCCGGTCATGCGTTACCATGTGGACCGTCCCCGTGTTTATGATGACAGATTTCTGGCGCAATACAACGCCTGCTATGACCGCACGCCCGTGCGCAGTGTTGCAGAGTTAAACGCTCTGATGAGCCGCACACGCCATGGCTTGAAATCCGTGCGCTGTCCATTGCTGGTGGTTCGTGCAGGGCAGGATGAGACCGTCCCGCCGGAGAGTGCGGAGATAATTATGAATTACGCTGCATCCTCCAATAAACGCTTGCTCACTTTGCCGGAGAGTCCGCATGTATGCACGCTTGGCCCGGAACGGGAACGATTGTTTGGAGAGATTGCGCGCTTTCTGGGAACACCATAAGGCTGCCTCTTGTATGACCGTATGCCATAAAAAGATATGTCGTTTCTGCTTTGCGGGACGCTTGACCCCTATAAAATACAACGCTACGCAACCGTACCTGGAACTGCGCTGAAATGATTGAGCAGTATGAAATCTCCTACTGAACAATCTTCGGCCTGTTCCTTACAACGGTTGCGCGGCGTTTTTTGCGTTTACCTGACCAAAAGGAGCCATGTATGCTCTTCTACGTGTTTATCTGAGGCGATAGAAACTAGGCCGCTTATCCCATATTTGCCGTACTAGGCCGCCGCTGGGCATTTTCAAATGGTTACAAAACATATGTGCCGTTTTACGCTCTCCCACTTGCCCATTTTCTGCACGGTTCCAGTCTTGGCACGGGATCATAGTCCTCTTCCTTTTCTATGTTGGACATTGCTTCACAGGGAAACTCCGGACATTCCCCGCAGTGGTTCATCCCTTTTCCCTCGCAACAGGATTTCACGGGACATTCGTCACCCCAAAAGGGCTTCTCTATCTGCAGGCATCCTGTACAGTACGCTTTCTCCTTTAAGGAATTTTTTGATGATTCCATACCGGATCTTGTCGCGTATTAAGAATCTCGCGAAAAAACTTTCTACGCTCAACACAAAACAGTTGGAGTTGATCTCCCAACTGGCCGATGAAATGATCGGATATACCGAAAGCGATGCGGGTACGACGCCTCATACAACTTTATAATTAGATGCAAAAAATGACGCTTTTCCTGACTTTCAAAGTCACTAAAAAGCGTCATTTCTATTTGGATTCAGCATATTTCATCAGGACATGCTGCATCGCGTTGTATATACTGGGAAACCGGTTGCGTCATACACACAGGTCGTGCAGTGTTCCGAAGGTATACCCCTCTGCCTCCCACTTGCTCAAAAGTTCATCCAAAATCTCTGCATTGGTTTTTGACGTACTGTGCAGCAGTACGATGGCGCCGGGATGGATGCGCGGCAGCAATTTGCTGAATGCTTCCTCTTTTGTCGGCTGTTTATCGACATACCAATCCACATAAGCAAGGCTCCAGAACACCGTTTTATATCCCAATTCCTGCGCCTGCTTCAGATTGCTTTCACTGTATTTTCCTTGTGGCGGGCGATAAAATTTTTCCATCTCTTTGCCGGTCGTTTCCTTATAGAGCGCCTCCAGAGTGGAGATCTCCTGTTTAAAATCCTCCATCGCGGAAATCTTCGACATATCCGGATGATGATAAGTATGGTTTCCGACGATATGCCCCTCCTCTGTCATACGTTTTACCAGGTCGGGGCTGGTTTCAATATAATTTCCAACCACAAAAAAGGTCGCTTTAACATTGTGTTTTTTCAATGTATCCAGAATCGCCGGGGTATAGCCGTTCTCATATCCCGCATCAAAGGTGAGATAGATGGTCTTTTTTGCAGGGTCTCCCGCATAATACGCGCCGTACTGCTTTAGGAAGTCGGCCGAGGCGTTCCCTACCGGTGTTTTCCCCTCCTCTTGAAAGCTCAATCCCCAATTCGTGTTGGCCGAAGCCGACGCTGCAACGCTTGCTGTTGCAAAATGATGAAAGATACCCGGCACTGCTGCCAGCACTAGGAGGCAAAGCAGCGCTGCAATCACCTGCTTTTTTCGTATAACGATGACCATATTTCTCCACCGCCGTTTCTATAGGTATCGTCCGCCGGTTCTGCGTACGGACAAAAGAATCGGGAAGCGACGTTCGAGGACGATAAACGCCGCGTCCCAGTGAGATCCCTGCGATCCCGATGCGTTCGTTATCCCATCTATATGCAAAAGAAATCCCTGCTATGCCGTCCATTGAATGATCCTTTCTTGCAAGACCAAAAGAAGGCCCCGGACAGTTTTTACACTGTCCGGGGCCTTCTTTTGCTATTGGAGAACTACCTCGTCATTCGGATTATCCGACGGTGACTGCGCAATGGAACTGCGGGTTCTCACCGGGCATCTGCGTATAAACGCCAGTCTGCTCGCCGGGAGTTCCAACCGCCCATACGCGGAAGTAGTAATCATTGCCGCTCTTTGCGACAAACTGAGTCTTGAGCACATTTCCGTTGCCGACAGTAAAGCTCGGCATTGCGGTGCTGCCGTTTACAACAGTCATCTTGAAGCAGTATGCGCTGCCTCTCTTAAGCGTAAACGGAAGTGTCGTGTCGCTGCGGACGGATGCCTGCGCGACCACGCCCTGTGCTGCTGCCACGATCGGATTGGCCGTTGCAACAGCCGTACCGGAACCGCTGTAGGAGCTGCCGCCCTTGTTTCCAGAGCCGCCGGAGCCGTTATGCGCGGTGTTCTTCTTCAGGCCGGTTTTCATCTCCTGCACGAAGTCGTAAGCCTGCATAATCTGTTCCGAAGTGGCGTTCGGATCGCTACAAATACCGTCTGCATAATTCACTGCCGCCATACAAGCCGCCGCGCTGATAGACGTATACTGGCTCATATCAAGGTTCTTCATTTCTTCAATCAGAGCCTTCAGAGCAGCTTTGTCCGGGATCAGACGGAGCGCCGTAATTGCCTTGGAGAGGCGCAGGGCTGCATCGTCGATCTGCTTCTGCGTGGCATAGGCCTTCAAGTCTTCTGCCGCTGCCAAAGCAGCCTGGAATTCATCCTGTCCTTCTGGACGGTACTTGTTCAGATTCGGAAGAATCTTATTTGCTTCCTCGATCACGAGATCGAGCTGCGAGCGGTCAGTCAAACGCACAAGCGCCATGATCGCCGCATAGAGGCTGTCATAAGACTTGTTGATATCATTCTGCATTGCTTCCGGATCGTCCGCGGTCTTCTGCGCTTCGGCACGCGCCTCGACCATTGCATTCCAACTGGTCTCGGTGTAATCGTCCTGCTTCAGACTGTTGGCAATATTGAGGAGCTTCAACAGATCTGCCTTGACGCCGGGCACGAACTCAAGATAATGGATCATATCCATCAAGTTGCTCCATGCGTCGTTGATCTCGGCCTGCGTTGCCGCTGGATCATCCAGCACGTTCTCTGCCTCATCGTAAGCCTTCATGAAAGCAGTCTGTACGCTGCCGACCAGTTTTCCAACGGTACCGTCTTCGACATACGTCTTCGCATAATTATAAACCTGCTGCAGCGTTGTCTTGTCGGTCATCTCGAATGCGAAGGTCAGATTTGTTTCCGCTCCGCCCATCGTAAACTCGTAGGTGTAGGTCTTTCCGTTGACCAGAACCGGATCTGCATCGCCAATCTTGACGGAACGGAACGCCTGGTTTGCCAGACGCGGGGTAAAGGTAAGCGTGAACTTGGTTCCGCTTTCCACTTTCTTCTGCTGATACTTGCCGATCAAATCAGCAAGCGTCTGGGCTTCACCGTTAACGCTCAGCTTGACGTTCTTCCCATAAGAAACCGTCAAATTTTGTGGCGCATTCGGAACCACCGTATAGGTGATCAGCGTATTTGTGCCCTGCCATTCGACCGGAACGCCGTTAAGCGTGATATCGCCCACATCGCTGTAGAGAACCGCCCAATTGGCTTGCTCTGCCGGATCAAGGCGATAGC
>DBFXIC010000146.1:0-8903 GCA_048455095.1 Anaeromassilibacillus sp. | reverse complement strand
CCACTGTGCTTTGTGAAACCATTTCCTGGCGCAACCATTTGCAAAATTTTTCTGGAAACAGCTATGCCGCACCCCAAGGGAAGCCCTCAACAGCCTTTCAGGAAATCGTACTTTCTTTCCGGGACATGCAGCGTCTTTTGCACCTACGGCGAGACGCACAACGTCTTCCGCGGACACGCAGTGCCGCCCTCGCCTGCGGCGTTTTTCAGTGACAGCACCCCAAAATTTTGTCTTCCACTGTGCTTTGTGAAACCATTTCCCGGCGCAACCATTTGCAGAATTTTTCTGGAAACAGCTGTGCTGCACCCCAAGGGAAGCCCTCAACAACCTTTCAGGAAATCGTACTTTCTTTCCGGGACGTGCAGCGTCTCTCACGGACGCACAGCGTCTTTTTGCGCCTACGGCGATTTCCTTTGCTGGTTCGGAACAAACCGGGAGCATGTACTTTCTGTCCGGCCAATGCTCAGCCCGTTTTTAAATAAAAACTTGGGGCCGGCCGTGCATGCAAACTCAGTTTGCCTCAGTTTGCCTTAGTTTGCTGCAAAATGATACGTAAAGTTATGATCAATGGAATATAACTCTTTGTAAAGAGCTGCGGCACGACTGCGGTAATAATCCATCACGCGGCTGGCCTCATCTACCTGCGCCATACTGCCGCCGACTGCCTGCGCGTCGGCGCGGAATTCCTCCAAGGCCGCTTCCGTTCCGTCGCTCCACGCCTGCTGCTCTTTTTTGAGCGTTTCCTTCCGGTCATCGGACACCTTTTCCATCAGCGTGTCATACACAGCAGCGACTTCTTCCCGCCAAATCCCGGCGTATTTCTCAGAGACCTCAACCATATCCTTGTTTGAAATTGCCTTGTTGTTGTCCTGAATATACGCCTTGTCGATCGGGTTCTCCTTAAACTTCTCGTCGAACCCCTTGTCGTCCGTCTCCACGGGAAGCACCTGCCCGGGGCTGCTCTCCGGCGGCTCCGACGGAGGGTCCACAGGCGTCGTTACAGAGGACGGTTCTTTTCCGTCCGGCGCGGACGGGACCGGGGCGCTCTCTTCCGTGGAAGAGCTGGACGACGGCGCGGAGCTGCTCTGCGTCTCTTCCGGTGTCTGTTCTCCCGTACATCCGGCTAGCGCGGCCAGGCAGACAGCCGCCGCCAGCAGCAGGGCAAAAATCTTATTCTTCATGATGGTTCTCCTGTTCCGCCGCAGTTTCCTGAACGTTCGGTTCCATCCCCTCGTCAATCAGTTCTTCGCTTTCCTCACATTCGTCGCCGCCGTCGTCCTCGGGCAGTTCGTCCGGCTCCTCGTCGTCCTCATGTGTGGTACGCGCCAGCGTGACGACCTTGCTGCCCTCGTTCAGACGCATGACACGCACGCCCTTGCTGGGACGCGCGCACTCACGGATGGAGTTGGCCTGGATACGGATAATCACGCCATCCGACGCGATCAAAATCACGTCGTCGCCCAGGTCAACCACCTTGATGGCAGCCACGTCTCCGTATTTCTCCACATGATAGTTGGTCAATCCCTTGCCGCCGCGCGACTGCCTGCGGTAATCGTCGGTGGAGGAGAGGCGCCCATAGCCCGTCTCGCTGACCGTGAGAACCAGCCCGCCCTCGCGAACAATGCTCATACCAACCACACAGTCGCCCTCTTTAAGCGTGAGCGCCTTCACACCGCGTGCGGTGCGCCCCATGGCGCGCACATCGTTTTCGTTAAAGCGGATTGCCATGCCCTTCTTCGTCGCAACCAACAAATCGTCATTTCCGTTGGTCAGGCGCACCCAGCACAGCTCGTCGCCCTCGTCGAGATCGATGGCGATCACGCCGCCCTTGCGGGTGGTGTGGAACGCCGAAAGAGGCGTGCGTTTGATCACGCCGCTGCGCGTGACCATCACCAGATAGCTATCCTCATCGAACTCCGGCACCCGAATCATGGAGGTGACGCGCTCATCCTGCGCGATGGGCAGCAGGTTCGCAATGTTCATCCCCTTGCTGGTACGGGCGCCCTCCGGCACCTCATAGCACTTCAGCCGGTAAACGCGCCCAAGGTCTGTGAAGAACATCACATAGTCGTGGCTGTTGATGACGAACATTTCCGTCGCCACGTCCTCCTCCCGACGGGTCATTCCGGAGACGCCGCGGCCGCCGCGCCGCTGTGTGCGGTACGTGTCGGTCTTCTGGCGTTTGACATAACCGAAGTTGGTCAGCGTCAGCACGCATTCCTCCTCCGGAATCAGGTCTTCAATATCCACTTCGCCGCTGATCGTTGCAATCTCCGTGCGGCGCTCGTCGTTGAACTTCGCTTTAACCGCAACTGCCTCTTCCTTGATGATGGCAAGCACACGGCCTTCATTTGCCAGAATATCCTTAAGATCCGCAATTTTGAGGTGCAGTGTGCCCAGCTCGTCCTCCAGCTTCTGGCGGTCAAGACCTGTCAGCGCGCCCAGCTGCATCTGGACGATGGCCTGCGTCTGCACGTCGTCCAGGCCGAAGCGCTCTGTCAACCGTCCCTTTGCCTGCGAACGATCCTTGGACGTACGGATAATCTCAATCACCTCGTCGATGAAATCGACGGCGGTTTTTAAGCCTTCCAAAATGTGCGCGCGGTCCTCAGCCTTTTTGAGGTCGTAGCGCGTGCGGCGGACGATGACGTTCTTCTGGAAGTCGATGTAATTTTCTAAAATTTCGCGCAGTGTCAGCGTGTGCGGCTCTCCGTTGACAATGGCCAGCATGATTACGCCGAAGGTTGTCTGCATTTGAGTGTAGGTATAGAGCTTATTCAAAACGATCTGCGGGGAGGCGTCGCGCTTGACCGTGATAACGATGCGCATGCCGTCGCGGTCGGAATGATCCTCTACATTGGAAATGCCATCGATGCGCTTTTCCTTGACCAGCGTCGCGATGCTTTCGATCAAGCGTGCCTTGTTGACCTGATACGGGAGCTCCGTCACGATGATGCTGAACCGGCCGTTCTTCTCCTCCTCGATCTCGGCGCGCGCACGCACCGTGATGCGCCCGCGGCCCGTCGCGTAGGCGGCGCGGATGCCCGCACGCCCCATGATGATCGCGCCGGTGGGGAAGTCCGGCCCCTTGATGTGCTGCATCAGATCGTCAAGTGTCGCGTCGGGATTGTCAATCAGGCAGCAGACGCCGTCGATGACCTCGCCCATGTTGTGCGGGGGGATATTGGTCGCCATGCCGACCGCGATGCCGGTGGATCCATTGACCAGCAGGTTCGGGAAATGGCTCGGCAGCACGACGGGTTCCTTGAGGCGGTCGTCGTAGTTCGGCATGAAATCGACGGTCTCTTTGTCGATATCCTGTAACATCTCGACTGCAATTTTGCTCATACGGCTTTCCGTATAACGATAGGCGGCAGGCGGATCGCCGTCCACAGAACCGAAGTTTCCGTGGCCGTCCACCAGCATGTAGCGCATCGAGAAGTCCTGCGCCAGACGCACCAGTGCGTCGTATACGGAGGCGTCGCCGTGCGGATGATACCGGCCCAGCACGGAACCGACCGTATCCGCACATTTGCGGTACGGTTTTTCCGGATACAGGCTATTCTCATACATGGTGTACAGGATGCGGCGATGCACCGGTTTCAAGCCATCGCGCACATCCGGCAGAGCACGGGACACGATGACCGACATCGAATAATCCAAAAAGGATTTTTTCATCTCCTTTTCCAGATCAACGTTAATAATCCGATCGTTTTCCTGCATTTCTTGCATATTAGAAACCAATCCTTTCTTTCAGGCAGACGCAGATCGTCTTTCGCGCCTACGGCTTTTCTTTTTAGTCCAGTTCCTGTAAAAGCCGCTTCCATCCCGTGGACGTACGTGGCTCTCCGCGAATCATTCGCGATTCACATGCGTTTCAAACGCTTTATCGTTACATTTTAACGAAAACTCTTTTTATAAACCATTCGTTCCAGTCCCATTGAGGAAGAGGGTATGGAGCGCCTCGCACTCCTCCTGAGAGAGGGCGCGCTTTGGAACATATCGCGCTTCCCCAGGTCCAAGCCGCAGCAGGAAGACGCGTTCGTCCTCATATACCTGCAGCAGGGAATAGGGGAGGGATGCCTCGTACCGGTCGGACCGGATCTGCACGCGGTCCTCAAAAAAGAACAGGGACTGCGCGGTCATGCGTTCCCCGGCGTGGTCGTAGAACGACTGCGCCCGGCTGCGCACCAGCACGGGTTGGATGGTATCGTGAAAAAATCCAACAGCCAAACCAAACAACACGAGAATGGAGAAAAAAATTGTATTTTGAGGATTTCCAACGCCAAAAAACAGGCAGAGGATAAACCCAGCCACCACCAGAAGAAATCCGGCAGCCCGCAAAAAGAGATGCTCCCTAGGGGATACAGCCGCATTGCATGCAGCCGCCTGATAATCGGCATAGTCCTGCCTGATGGGAAGAAAGCTGACGGTAATCAGCGGTTTTTGTTCCATAGTCGACCTCATTTCCACCCAAAACTCTGTATTCAATCTTGGAAAAGTCTGTTCTCCCTGTAAAAATACGCATCAAACGCCCAGGCGTTCCAGGCCGTCCCTGACGATCCGAATGAGATCGTCCTCAGCGCCCCAGTCCATATTGAACACAACGCCTGTTCCGCCACCCGCACCGACGGCGGAGACGAAAATCCGCCCCTGCCATCCGACGACCGTCAAGGTCAGGCTGGCGCGGCTGGAATTGCGGAAATAATAGCGGTCATACACCCGCACGGCGACCCTTGTCTCCCCGAGTGTACAGTCGCTTCCATCAACAAAGTTGACGGAACCGCCGCTGTTCATGACAGTTCTGTCGAGATAGGACAACACTTCGTCAAAATCGCCCAGCAGGTCTGTTTTAAATTTCGCCATGGCTGTTCTCCTTATTGTAACATGCAGACCAAGGTTCCCCTGTCCGCTCCGATTGGTCAAAAACACGTTTGGCTAATCGGAGCGGACAGCAGCTATACGGTGTCTTCTTTGCCCGGCTGCGCAAATAAATCCTTCGTCCTCAGGCCGTTCGCCTTTGCGCCCTTCCTCCAGCCGATTTCCGCCGCGGCTTTATATAGATATCTTGGAAAATTTGCCGTAATATACGATGTCTCCGCCTGTTCGCAGGACAAGATCCGCCCGGCCATTGCCCGCAGCGCTTTGCCCAGATTCTTCTTCAGCCCCGCGCCCATGGGAACGCTTTCCAGCCCGGACAGCATACCTCCTGCGCCCACGCCGAGCCCCTGCCCCCAGGAAAGATTTGACCGCGCGGACCAGTTTTCCATCATCTGCAATGCGGGCGCGCATTGATGCCCTTCATAAAACCCACAGTTTGCGATCGCATAGACAAACCGCTCTTTTGGCGGCGCGGACTTGAGGGAGCATTCCAGTTTGAGCAGCGCGTCGATCATGTGCGATGGCAGGCCATCCACATAAAGTGGAAACGCAAAAACCAAAACATCGCTGCAAACTGCCGCCTGAACCGCCTCTTCCGTGAGAGGCGCTGTGCGAATTGCACATTCCCTGACAGAAATTTCTCGCGGAAGGGCTTGTTTCAGCCCTTGAAGGATCACCCCGGACGCGCTGCCCTTCGTCTTTGGGCTGCCGTTGATTAATATAAGGTCCGTAACAATCCCTCCCATTCCGGCGGCTGTTCCTCGAATAAAATCTGTTTCACGTTACAACACAGATTCACCGACATGGCTTGCACCCAGCCGCGCGCAGTCTGCCGTTCCCGTTCGGTCAACCGTTCCCCATAGAACACAACCGTCAGGTTAAACGTCCTTTGATACCGCTGGCGATGGTGCATCTCGCCGTTTCTGTTCACAAAATAGGGATGGATGTACGGGATGCAGCGGTCCAACACGTTTTTGATAAACGGGCTGGGCCCTCCAAAACAGCATCGGCTGACCAAAACGACCTCGTCGCTCTGCGCCAGGCACGCGCCCATGTCGCCGTAGGCGTCGCGGATCACGCATTTGCCCGGCGTTTTCAACCAGCAACCAAAGCAGCCGATGCAATGCCGGATAGAACCGTCGTCGGAAAAAACCGTCCACTGTGTCCCTTTTCGGCAGGCCAGCTTCGCCTGTTCCACATCTTGAATCAGCAATCCCTTTTTCTCACGCATAGACGATTCTTTCCAGGCTGTATGCAGCCTATTTTTTTGACCAGACGTAGCGACGGGCGAATTGCTCGCGCAGATGTGCGGATACCGCCTCGCGCTGTTCTGGTGGGATGTTTTTCTTCTCTATAATCAACAAATACCGGTCCCAACCGCCCGTCACGACCAAAAATTCCGGATTTTCATAGCAGGCGTGGTAATCGCTCCAATAAGCACAAATTTTTTCATACTGCGTATCACAGCACACACTATCCCGGTACAAGGAGATTTTACACGGCTCCTTCCAAAAGGGATTCTTATGAAAATAGGAGGCCGCGCGTTTGCGCTTATTCTCCGGCTGCACAAAGAAAAACCAGACTGCCAAAAGAATTGCCAGGCAACCGGTTACGATCGGGATCCAGGCGGTCGCGTATTGATACCGGTACGCAGGGATGCAGGAAAACGCCAGAGCGGACACCGTCAGCGCCGCGGCGGCGCGCACGCCCCTGCGGTTCCAGACGGAACGATGGCTCTCCGCAAAAACAGAGGCCTTGGCATACGCTTCCTCTTCGAGCGTCTGATACACCGTTGCAATCGGTTCTCCTTCGTAAAATGTCGGCAAAGGAATTCCCTCCCTGTTATTCCTCCCTCGGCTGCGTTCCCGCCACAATAGCGGCCTGCACCTCCGGCAAAACGGACGGCTCAACGCACCGCATGGGGAGGATCACCATGTCGCCCTTATTAAAGTAGACGACAATATTCTGCTCATATACAGCGCTTTGGCACGATCCGTCCAACGGGATTTCCCATTTGTTTTCTCCCCGGCCCATCTCGATTTTGTGCGGATAAACCTCCATACAGATCTCTTTGCCATCTGCGGCGCGCCGCGCATCCTGTTTGATGCGGATGTCCGGCAGAAAAATCATAATGAAAATAAATGCGGCACAGACCGTAGCAAAAAACAGATTGTCTGGATTCCCTTTCCAAAAGAAAAACACCAGGAACGCCAACAACAGGATGGAAAAAATGACGAGCTGCGTCCTCATGCGCCTTTTCCGTCTGGCATCGAACTGTGTCGCGCGCATACAGGCGCGGATTTCCTCCTCCGTGAGCACATAGTAGAGTTTGACGCCGGTGACGGTGTCTTTATAATCCTGATCCGCACCCTCGGTGACGATCTCAGCCTCGCTTCCGTCCCACTGGACAGGGGGTTCCTGTTCTTCTTCGTCCTCCGGGAGATCGTTTTCGAGGGGATTATCCCCCTCAAATTCCGGAGGTCGCGAATGTTCTTCGGTTTCTTTGGGATATTCTTTCATTTGGTTCTCTCCTTTGTATGTTGGACGCACAGCGTCTTTTCGCGGCTACGCCGGGCGTACGGCGCCCATTCTCACCTACGGCGGTAACCACTTTTAGCGCTTTCTAAAAGTACACATTGTCGCGCCCCACGGAAGCCCGAAAAAAAACTTTCCGGGAGCCAGTTCTTTCTGTCCGGCGGACGCTCCATTTGTTTTTTTCAGAAAGCCCCGCGCCGGCCGCACCTGCAAACTTAGCTTGCCTAGATGTCGAGGTTCTGGACGTATTTGGCGTTCTTTTCAATGAATGCGCGGCGGGGTTCTACCTTATCGCCCATGAGGATCGTAAACGCCTCATCCGCAGCAGCGGCATCCTCGACCTCCACGCGCAGCATGGTGCGGGTCTCTGGATTCATGGTGGTCTCCCAAAGCTGCTCGGAATCCATCTCGCCAAGGCCCTTATACCGTTGGATCTCATAACCGCTGTTGAGCTCGGCCATCAGCTTATCGCGCTCCTTGTCGGAAAACGCATAGTAGTGATTTTTCCCCTTGCTCACACGGAACAGGGGAGGCTGGGCCAGATAGATGTGCCCCTCCTCCACAAGCGGCTTCATAAACCGGAAGAAGAAGGTCAAAAGCAGCGTGCGGATATGGGAGCCGTCGACGTCGGCATCCGCCATGATGATGATTTTTCCATAGCGGAGCTTGGAGATGTCAAATTCCTCCCCAATCCCGCACCCAAGCGCGGTCACGACCGGCATCAGTTTTTCGTTTCCATACACTTTGTCGAGCCGCGCCTTTTCCACATTCAGCATTTTTCCCCAAAGAGGCAGGATCGCCTGATATTTGCGGTCGCGCCCACCTTTTGCGGAGCCTCCTGCGGAATCGCCCTCGACGATGTAAATTTCTGTCTCGTCCGGGTTGCGGCTCTGGCAGTCGGCCAGCTTGCCCGGCAGGGAAGCAGTCTCCAACTCCGTCTTGCGGCGCACCAGTTCGCGCGCCTTCCGCGCGGCTTCCCGCGCACGGGAGGCAGACAGCGCTTTATCAAAGATCGCGCGTGCAGTAGCAGGATTTTCTTCAAGATAGGTGGCCAGCTTATCCGCCACCATCTGGCTAACCAGCGTGCCGACCTCGGTATTGCCCAAGCGCGCCTTGGTCTGTCCTTCAAACTGCGCGTCCTTGACCTTGATGCTGATGATCGCGGTCAATCCCTCGCGCACGTCCTCGCCGGTAAGGTTCTTATCGTTGTCCTTGAGGATATTATATTTGCGCGCATACTCGTTCATCACACGGGTGAGCGCGCGCTTGAATCCATCCTCATGCGTGCCGCCATCCGTCGTGTGGATATTGTTCGCAAAGCTGAGAATCAGCTCGTTGTAGGAGTCGTTGTACTGCATGGAGACTTCTGCCGTGGAATTGTCGTCCGCTGCGGAACAGGAGAAATGGATGATGTCCTCATGGATGATCTCCTTCTCCTTGTTGATGAACTCTACAAAGCTGGAGATGCCGCCCTCATAGCAGTAATT
>DBFXIC010000145.1:0-17151 GCA_048455095.1 Anaeromassilibacillus sp. | reverse complement strand
CAGGAAACGCGCTGAGATGATATTATAAATGACATGGAACTTTTCCTGAAACTCTGGGAAATTGTCCTCCAATGCTGTTTTGCAGCCCTCGGACACCGTGCACAGCGCGTCCAAACGCGCGACAAACGGACGGTCGAAGTCCTGGCTCAGCCGCATGGCGTTGTAATCGCCGTGGATGAAGCCGAGCTTCCGCCGAGCGTTGACCTTCGTCACCACGTAATAGATCGGCTGCCCCTCCATAAAGGCGACCGCCGCATCATACGCCCCGCGCGCCGGATGCACGAAATGCCGTTCAATCCTCCACATACGGGCCAGACGATCGCCCATTCCACCGGGCGTCTTGCCGGCGAAGGTCACCAACAGGCGGCAGAGCGCCACAAGCGGATGTCCCCTTTTAAGCAAGGCAAAAAGCGCCTGCCGGATGTTCAGCTTGTATTCCGCTGGAAAGAGGGGCGGCAGCAGATTCACCTGCGCGGGTACGCGGTCCAGAAAAAGCCCTTCATTTGCAAAGAGCTGCAGGTCCACGTCGTATCGTTCGAAGTCAAACAGGGAAAGCAGCGTCACCAGGCTTTTTTCAATCCCACCGCTGTGCAGGCTGTAATTGACAAAGAGCACCCGCTTTTTCTGGGGCATGAAATCCCTCCTTACAGCTATTTTTTTCGCGTGTCACGGAATAACATATGGGTGTAAACGCGGTAAAATACATAGACCAGATTCGGATTGCCCGTACGGATTACGCGCAGGATCAGCCGGTCCGCCCGCGCGCCGCCCAGCAGATAGTCGGAGGCGGCCGCCTCCTTGAGAAGCGGGCTCGCCAGAATCCCGGCCACCTCCTCTTTGCGCTGTTTTGTGTCCGCCGGATTGTGCGGGCTAAAGCAGTTGACCAGCGCCGAATGTGCCGCACTGCGCAACAGCCAGGCGAGGTGGCGCTCCCGATACTGCTCGTACAGATCCTGTTTTTTTAGGAATTTCCGCACCACCTCAAAGCACTTCGTCATCATCTCCATCTTGTGGGGACGGTAACGCGTGCTCAGGGAGGCGGGATTGTATCGGTAATGATAATACGCACCCTTTACAAAGGCGACCCTCTTCGCCAGCGCGTGCGCCATGATGGAGACTGGCAGGTCTTCCAGCATGATCTCCTGCTCGTTGAAATATGACAGATGATTCTCTTCAAACCAAGCGCGGCGGTATAGCCTGCGCCATGCGCAGCCCAGCATCTCTGTGGTCCGCCACGGGCTTCCGCTCACCGAGGGGCCGATCAGCTCCTCTAACAAGGCGCGGTTCCGCTCCTCATCCGTGCCGGACGCCTGTAGGGGTACACTGCACGCGCGGCTCTCCCCATCCACCAGGTTCTCGCGCATGTAATTGAACACCACCAGATCTGCCTCGTGCTCCTGTGCGGCCGCGTAGACCGTCTCCAGCATTTCCGGGTCGATCCAGTCGTCGGAATCTACGAAGGCAAGGTATTCCCCGCTGGCGCGGGCCACGCCGTAATTGCGGGTATCCCCCAGCCCGCCGTGAGGCTTATCCAGCACCTGCACACGCGGATCTTCTTCATAGGCGCGGGCAATCTGTAAAGAATTGTCCGTGGACGCGTCGTTGACAAGCAGCAGTTCAATATCCTGTAAAGTTTGGGACAAAATACTTTTGACGCACTGGTCCAAATATGCTTCCACATTATAGACCGGCACAATCACGCTGACCTTTGGCAAACAAAAGCCCCCTTTCCGATTGTCTCATTCGCCGAGAAACGTCAGGATGCATCGCATCATCGCCTTCCAGTCGTACTGTTCCTCTGCAAAGCGCCGTTCCTGTACGCTGCACGCCGAGTCCCTCCGGCAGCGGTCCACAAATGTGACCAGTGTCTCCATATCTACCGGTGTTTCGTCGTTCGGGATGCGCAGCGCGAATGGCTCGTCCCCGCGGAGACTATCGTCGTCGTACGCATAGAGGAACGGCAGCCCGGCCGCCGCGTACTCCCGCGCTTTCAGCGAAGAGCAGCGGGTCAGCCCGCGCCGGTAACAGCCCAGCGTAGAAATCCCGACGTCCGACGTCTGGTAGGTACGGTTCAGTTCATCGCCTGTCTGAAATCCCGGGCAAAGCACGTCGTCCCGCAGACCGAGATCCTCCACCCGCTTCAAAAAGCCGGGCATCTCGGTGCGATCCCCGCCCACCAGCACAAATCGTAGGGGACGGCTCCCGCCCGCCGCGCGGTAGGCCCGCATCCCCTCCAGAACGCGATCGTAACCCTGCCACCACAGCGTGCCGGCCACCCCCAGCATGGTGATGGGCGCGCCCTCCTGCCGGGGTGGCACCACCGGGATGGACTCCGTATCGATGCCGTTGTCCGCGTTCATAGCTTTCACGCCGAAAAAGCGCTCCGCGTGGTTGCCATAGAGTACCACGCCGTCCACCAGCCCTCTCAGAGAAAGACCGGAGAGACGGTCCGCCGCCACGGTCGCCGCGATCTTTACGGCGGTCACTGCGCGGGCCTTTGCGCCCTTGGCGTACTGGATGTTGCGCACGTAATCCTTCAAATAGGGATAGTTGGGAATCTCAATCCCGATGCGCCGCGTGCCCGCCTTTCGCGCCATCCTGCACAGATGCAGCACGTCGAAACTGATGCGGTCCAGACGGAGGTACAACACGTCGAACCGGCGCGCCGAGATGTATTCCTCTGCAATTTGGAAAAACTGCTTCATCACGCGTCCCGGGCCGATCTGCGCCTCATGGCTGTCCGCGCCGCAGAACCGGAAGGTCTTCCCCTGCCACAGGGTATAAGTCACCTCATATCCCAGCTTTTGGAACGCCGCCGCCTGCCCGCGAATCTTCCGCGTCACGCCGAGATACAGCGGCGCGTCCTCCTGGAAGGTGAGATATAACAAATTCATGAACGACAAAGCCTTCTTTCCGGGGAAACGCCCCATCTCTATTTTCCATTTTGATTGTACAAATTATACCATCCTCCCCCCTGTAGGGCAAGTAGAATCTGGCCGCCCCATTCGGCGGACGAATGTGAAAAGGCGCCGCCGCTGTGGCTTCCCCCTTCCTTGCTCTTCGTTCCAGCTGTTGAAATGCGCTGAGCGGTATGGTATTCTTAACCTGCATATATCTTGAATGGAGGCTTTTTCATGGAGACCTGTCTGGTCCTTCTCACCAAAACCTACCCCTTTGACAAGGGGGAAGAGTTTATCGAGGATGAGGTTCCCGTGCTGGCAAAGGCGTTTGACCGCCTGGTCATCCTCGCCACCAGCACTTCCGATGCACCGGAGCAGACGCGCTCCGTGCCAGATAACGCGACCGTACTGCAAATCCCCGCTTCCCGCATTAAGCGCGCACTTTTGGGAACGGCCTTCTCCTATCTACCCTTTACTGGGTGCAAGGGCTACGCCGATCCGGAAGAACGCGCGGCTGTTCGCGGCTCTCTCAAGCGCCGCGGGTTTCTAAGCTATTTTCTGGCCAAATCGGAGGCCGTCTACCGGGAGGCGTCCCGGCTGCTGGCAGACAGCGGCCTCGACCTCTGCAGCGGGGTGACGTTTTACAGCTATTGGTTCTACGACATCGCCCTCGCCGCTATCCGTCTGCGGGACGACTGTCGCGCGCCAAAGGTGCGCGCGGTCAGCCGCGCCCACCGGTACGACCTCTACCCGGACCGCAATGCGACGGGATATTTACCCCTGCGCCCGTACCTTTTGGAGCACATCGACCGCGTGTACCCTTGCTCTGACGACGGAAGCGCGCTCCTTCAAAAATGTTATTCCACATATCGTTCAAAAATCGAAACCGCCTACCTTGGCACCCGCGACTTCGGCCTCGGGCCGGAGCCGGAAGGAACCGGGCTGCGCATCGTAAGCTGCTGCCACATCTCCCCCGTCAAGCGGGTGGAGCTTCTGGCGCAGGCCCTCGCACAGTTCAAGGGCAGCGGCATCGAACTGCACTGGACGCACTTTGGCGGGGGCGACGGGCTCGATGCGCTGAAAGCGTATGCGGCGGAGCAGCTCTCCTTCATGGACTGCCAATTTGTGGGACCAGTAAAAAATGCGGACCTGATGGCGTACTACCAGCGGCAGCCCGCGGACGTATTCGTCAACACCAGCAGTTCCGAGGGCCTGCCTGTCAGCATTATGGAGGCGTGTTCGTTCGGCATCCCCGCCGTCGCCACGGACGTGGGCGGCACCGCCGAAATCGTCCGCGAGGGAGAGACGGGCTTTTTGCTGCCTGCGGACTTGACGCCCCAATTGCTCGCGGAAAAGCTCGCCGCATTCGCTCAAATGCCGTCCTCCGAGCGCCAGAGCCTGCGCAAAAACTGCCGCCGCATCTGGGAGGAATACTTCTGCGGAGAACAGAACTTCACGCGCTTTGCGGCGGACATTCAGCCCCAATAGACGCAAGAAAGCCCCGGGAGGATTCCCGGGGCTGTTTTTTCGTATTACACGCTTTAAAGCGCCGGTTTATCCGGCGACGGAAATGTACTCGTGAAAGATAAAGCCGCTCTGTCCCTGATAAGTCACTTTTACCCAATCGCTGGAGCTCCCCTCCGGATCCACCAGGTATTTTTCACCGGAAACTGCGCGGCCGATGGCTTCGCTGCCCTGGTCCGGCGCGCTGCGCACATTGACGTAGCTCCCCTCCACGACGTTGACGATGCTGCCCACGGAAATACGTACATTCGGCATCGGCGGCAGGCTGACCAGAATGCTGCCGGGGGATTCCTCCGACGGCGCAGAGGACGGTTCTTCCATCGGTTCGGAGGACGTAGGCTCGGAATTTTCCGAAGAAGTGCCTTCCTTTTCATGACCTCCAAAGCAGCCGGTGAGCAGAACAAAGCTCGCGGCCAACAGCAGGCACAAAATCCGTTTCATACAACGCCTCCTCAAGTTTTTGTGTGGATTCAAACAGATTATACCACCAACAGACAGAATCGTGCAACCGATTTTATACAAAAATTCCAAAAAATTCTTTTTATCGGTTATATTTGCGGAAATTGCGTCTCGTCTTCCAATATCCCGCCCGCTGTTTGAGGCCGCGCAGAAAATCGCCGCCGAAGAAGAGCACGACATTCAGCAGGGACATCACGATTGCCGCCCGGGACGACCAGGTTCCGAACACCAGCGCGCCCGCGTAATAGACCAGGTCGATCAGCGCCAAATATTTCACCTTGATCGGAATGAAGAAGAACAGCAACAGCTCAAAGTCAGGATACAGGGCGGCGAACGCCAGGAACAACGACAAATTGAGGAAATGGTTGGTGCCATATCCCGTGATGACCGCGGCCAAGATCGTTCCGATTATTCCGCACAGGTAAAACACGTTGAACCGAAAGCTTCCCCATTCGCTCTCCAGCGCGTTGCCGAGGAGGCAGTAAAAATAGAGATTGAACAGGATCCACAGTGGGGAGCTCGACGGCGGCAAAAAAATAAAGGTGATCAGACGCCAAATCTGCCCTTGTGCCACCAGACCCATATCCAGCGCCAGCAGCGACTGCACCGGCGCGCCCGGGAGGAACAAGTCGATCAGGTACACGGCGAGCATCACGCCAGAGAGCATATACATCAGGTGCGGAATGGCGCGGCGGCCATATTTGTACTCCAAACGGTTGAGCCATTTCATAGATAACACCTTCCTTATTTTTTAGTTTCGGTTCATTTTCTTCCATCCATACGGCAAATTGCCGCGGCGTTCCTTGCGGCAGCAAAATGTATCTCCGTCCGCTGTGCGCCGGACGCGCTTTTACAGCCGTTCAAACGTTTTTCCCCCAGTTTCGCCCGCCATAAAAAGCCCGTCTTTTAAACCGGCGCAAATTGGATACAATAGGAGCACAACACTTTGAAAGGAGCGCTTCCCATGCAATTGAACGCCGCTGATCTGGAAAATATCTGCGAGGCACTGGACCAGATGGAGTTCCGCTGTGCGCGGAATATCCGGCTAGTAGAGGACGTCCTCTACTTCACCGCCGACCCAAACGCTGAGACGGAGCTCGCCCTTCTAAAGGACAGCCTTAAAAAGTATCGCGCGACCATGCAAAAAGTGAGGCAGCTCCGCGAAAAAGCCTGAGCCGCTTGCTTCACGGGCATCCTCTGTCAGGCTGTAGTGCGGGCCGCCCAGGCACCAGTGCGGTCATAGATGCGGCAAAGGACGGAATGGGCAGCCCCGGCTTCGAAGAAGATCATGTTTTCTTTCAGCTTCCTCTCCGTACGCAAATCCAAGATGTAAAACAATCCCCGTCTTTTCAATCTTCCTGCACGACCTCGTCCGCAAGTCCCTCCACCGCCGCAAAAAGGCCGCCAGAATCCCTGCGGGTATCCTGCAAAAGGTCCGTGTCCTCTGTGAAATTCCCCCAAACCGAATAGCGCCCGTCATCCTGGAGGACCACCTCCAGCTCGCCATACTTGTCAAAAGCACACAGGTCAAAATCCTCTTTCCAGCCGAAGAGGCCGCGTGCCGCTTCCTCTTTGTGCGTCCTGTAAAAATACCGTTTCATCCAGCTTCTCCTTTCATATTTTTGTTCTTTTTGGGGACCAATCCGCCCTTTGCGAATACAATAAAGGTGGAGGTGTGAATCATGGTTGTAAAGATGAATGTCTATCACTGCATGAATCCCAAAGAAAACCCGGACCCACCCTGGATGCGCAGGCCCAAAATGGAAAAAGATTCACAGGACGATCTGGTACAGCGCTTCAAAGCGTCGCCCGATTCCTTTTTCCCTTCCTTTTATCCACCCGCAAAGCCCGATGCGGAAACATAATTACCGGTCTCTGAGGCCCTCTTTCCGTTCCTGCCGGAAAAGAGGGCCTTTTAATCATTTCGTTGAGAGTCTAAAACCAGCCGAAGCAGATTTCCAGCACCGAGCGAAAGAGTCGGTCTACCGCCGCTCTTTATTTCGATCGGCAGCCGTCAAATGCGCCTCTATCATACATAGGACAAAATCCGGAACCACAAAACTCCCCTGCTGATTCAATCCATCAAAAAGCAGACCATAAAACGCAACCGTTCCTTGGCCTTGGGCCATTCCACTTTCTCAGTTTTCCAAAAACAACCGCAGAAAATAAAAAGAGAGAGCCGGAACAGCTCTCTGTAGGGGGCTTTAACAGCCAGAAGAATAGAAAAATGTAGTACCGTCCACGACCTTACACCAGTCGGAGCGCTCCAGAACATCCAGAACGTCGCCGCGCTTGACCTTGCCGCCGAGCGCCTTAGTGACCTCCGGCATGCGAATCAGGCGATCTGGGTTTTGCTTAAAGAAGGCTTCCAACTGTGTCTCCAGATTGGCGGCCGCCGCCTGTGCCGCTTTCGGAGACGCAGCCGGGCGCGACACGCGCTTATTGATGAGGAACATATCCGTGTGCTGCTTGACATACATCAGGAACATCGTCTTGATCCGGCTTACCAGCCGGGGCGGAAGGCCCTCGGAGGCTGCAAGCTGGTCAAATCGGCAACGCGCCAAATCGGCCATTGTTTTGTAATGGTGCCTCTCGCAATAGAGCAAAAACGGGCGGTAAATCTCTCCGGAATAAATTTGTTCGATCTCGTCCACAAAAACAACCCTTTCCAAATTTTGAAGTTGTACGAGAGACAATTATACAGGATTTTTTTATAATCTTCAAGCGCTTTCTAAGGAAAATAAGCGTCCCGTTTTATCAGATTTTTTGAATTCGTCCTTCGATCTGCCGCAGCGCCTCCAAGTATCCGTCCTCGTAAATGCCGCTGGGCGGCTCCAACTGGACAACCTCCACATTGAGGCTCTCCAAGAGGGAACGCAACTGTAAAAACGGATCGCCGGCCCTGCCTACGTGGTAGAACACCACTCGATTTTGTACCAACTGCGCCATCCCCCGGTAATTCGCGTTCATCAAAAAAGCCCGGTAGGTCAACAACCACCAAACGTCTATTTCTGTGCGGTCCAGTCCATATCCCAAAATAGAAAGATCATGTGTGAAAAAGAGTTCCGCAAAACAACCCGTGCTCGCCTTGCAACCCCGCAGAATATTGAACAGCACCACGTCCTGCGCGCCGCTTTCATGTGCGAGCAGCAGGCTCCGCAATTTCATCAGCGCGCCCGCGTAATGTTCAAAGCCCAGGCAGATGGAGGAAGGCGCCTTGGCCTCTCCGTGAATATGACGGATTGTCCTGCCCCCAGCATACTGCTTTCGAGAAAGGCTATACCGGATTTCCGTACTGCCGGACTTTACCCCGCGCTGGAAAAAGCACGGGTCCGCCGCATATTCCAACAGGTAGTCGTAGTTGGTGGTCAATAGTTCATCCACCGGCAGCTCCATCACCCGCCGGTGCAAAAGCTGCGGTGAAATCCCGACGTCCATCATCGGTGCCGCGATATATCCCTTGATTTGTCGGAACGCCTGCGCGTTCGAGATGCGATCCGCCTTCAAAGCCGCATTGACGATGCGCTCAAACTCCATTGAAAATGAGGAATCCTGTTTTCCGGGCACGCCGAGCCTTTCCGCCAGATCGCCCAGCAGGCTCCCCCAGGAGTGCAGAGCGTCGTAGCAGCGATTTAAGCCATTGCCAATCAGGAGCGCATGGGGCATATGGATTCCTCCCTTTTTGCTTTCAGTTTACAAAATAAATATTGGGATAAAGTAAAAAGTCCAGAAACCCATACAGGTTTCTGGACTTTTTGGAGCTGCTAACCAGAATTGAACTGGTGACCTCATCCTTACCAAGGATGCGCTCTACCGACTGAGCCATAGCAGCAAAGTGGCGACTCGGAACGGGATCGAACCGTCGACCTCTAGCGTGACAGGCTAGCGTTCTAACCAGCTGAACTACCGAGCCGTATGGCAGGGGCAGAAGGACTTGAACCCTCGGCACGCGGTTTTGGAGACCGCTGCTCTACCAACTGAGCTATACCCCTATTTCTTCGCGGCACCCTCAAGCGCGAGATTAATTTTATCAGTTTCTACATGATCTGTCAATAGTTTTTTGCAAACTTTTTTAAATAATTATTTTCCGTGTCATGGAAAGGAACATCTGCAGAAAAACGGGCGGATTTGCCCATGCTCCTCCGCCCGTTTTCGACAGATTGTTTTATGTAGATCGCGCCGGATCAGATGGAAATTTTCAGCGCAATGTCATAGAGTTCCTTGTTAAAGGGACGCTTCATCGCCAGCGCCTCGGTGATATCGAGATCTACCACCTTGCCGCCACGGACGACAACCACGCGGTTGCTCTGGCCGTTCTCGAGCAGCTTGACTGCTTTATAGCCCATCTCGCTGGCGACCACACGGTCGCGCAGGGTCGGGGAACCGCCGCGCTGCACATGGCCAAGCACGGTTGCGCGGGTTTCGATGCCGGTGCTCTCCTCAATCTTTTTGGCCAACTCCGTGACGCCGCCGACGCCCTCTGCGACCACGATGATGAAGTGCTTCTTGCCCGTCTTCTGGGTGAACTGCATCCGGTCGATGATGTCCTTCTGGAAGTCGAACGGAACCTCCGGCACCAGGATCACGGTCGCGCCAACCGCGATGCCCACCTGCAGGGCGAGGTCGCCGCAGCGGCGGCCCATCACTTCCACGACGCTGCAGCGGTCGTGGGACTCGGTGGTGTCGCGCAGGCGGTCCACCATCTCCACAGCGGTATTCATGGCGGTGTCAAAGCCGACCGTGTACTCGCTGCTGGAAACGTCGTTGTCGATGGTGCCCGGGATACAGACGCAGGGAATGCCCGCGCCGGTCAGGTCGCGCGCACCGCGGAAAGAGCCGTCTCCGCCGATGACCACAACGCCCTCGATGCCCAGCTTATGGCACATATCGGCCGCCTTCTGCACGCCTGCCGGAGTGTTGTACTCCTTGCTTCGCGCTGTATACAGCATGGTTCCGCCGTGATGGATAATATCAGAAACACTGCGAAGATCCATTTCGAATACATCGCCGTGAAGAAGACCGTGGTATCCCCTGTGGATTCCCAGCACCTCCATGCCAGAAGTCAGCGCCGTACGTGCCACTGCGCGCACCGCCGCATTCATGCCCGGCGCATCTCCGCCGCTGGTCAGCACGCCAATTTTTTTCATACTCATAACCGCATCCTCCTAAAACAAACTCTATAAATTTTAAAATGCCGCGCCTATTCGGCGCTGAGACAGGATTCTTTGTCCAATTACCCTTATTATAGCGTATTTTGTAAGAACTAATCAAGACATAAATATGGATAAATGCATCCGCTATATGGATAATTTACTCATGATTCCACCAAAGCAACATTCGCGTCGCCCAAAACGCGGCGCAGTTCCCGCAAAAGTACATCGTTGACGTCCACGCGCATGGAAGTGGGCGCGAGCATCAGCTTTTTGACGTCTTCAAAGTAGATATACAGCGGTGTGGGACCGTCAAAAATCACAATATATTTTTTCGCTTTCTCATAAAGCGCGCTCTCTTTGCCGGGCACCTTGAGATACAGACCGGGACGCTTGGCCTTTTTTTTCGGCGAGCCGGTCACACTCGCGGCCTCTTTTTCCGGGGCGGGCAGTACCTGCTCGCAGACAAGCTTTGTCTCTTCGTCCTCGCGCATGCTGACCCGGCCGCGCATCTGCACGATGTTCCCCTCCGCGATCAGCGCGGCGTATTGCGTGAGCGTGTTGGGAAACACCAGCGCCTCGATGGAGCCGAACATATCCTCCAATGTGACAAACGCCATGGTGCTGTTGCTCTTCGTCACCTTGAGGCGCACTTTGGTGAGAATGCCCAACAGCGTCACCGTGTCGCCATCGCGGTAGCGGCCGGACTCCTCGTCCAGCAGTTCGCCCGTCTTGGCGGCGTGCAGGCGGTCGTATACAGGCAAATATTCTGCCATGGGATGGCCGGAAAGATACATGCCCGTGACCTCTTTTTCCATTGCCAGCTTATCCGCAACGCTCAGGTCCGGCATGGGTGCGACAGCGAACTCTTCCTCTGCGGCGCGCGGTGTCACGCTGTCGAAAAAGCCGATCTGCCCATCCACGTTACGGCGTTTATCTGCGTCCAGGGAATCGAGCACCGAGGCGACACTTTCCAGCATCTGACGGCGGTTATAACCTAGGTCGTCCAGCGCGCCGCATTTGATCAGGCTTTCCAGCGCACGGCGATTCAGATCCTTGCCGTACATGCGCTTGCAAAAATTATAAAAGGAGGTAAACGGTCCGTCATGGTCGCGATCCTCCAACATGCCTGCGATGAAGCCCTTTCCCAAGTTGCGGACCGCCAGCAGGCCAAACCGGATGTCATCGTCAGAAACAGTGAACCCGTTACGGCTCTGGTTTACATGGGGAGGCAACACACGGATACCCAGGCGGACGCACTCCGCAATATATTGCGCTAGCTTATTGGGGATATCCAGCACGCTGGTAAGCAATGCCGCCAGATATTCGTGCGGATAGTAGCGCTTGAGCCACGCCGTCTGGTAGGCCAGCAGCGCGTAGGCTGTGGCATGCGACTTGTTGAACGCGTAGGACGCGAAGCTCTCCATCTCACCGAAGATGGCTTTCGCAGTTTCCTCGTCCACGCCGCGGCGGATACATCCCTCCACCTCGACTGTCCCATCGTCGTTCACTAGGCCGTAAATAAAGATATGGCGCTCCTTTTCCATCACGGCGGCCTTTTTCTTGCTCATGGCGCGGCGCACAATGTCCGCTCGGCCGAGCGAATAGCCCGCGAGGCTGCGGAAAATCTGCATCACCTGCTCCTGGTAGACGATACAGCCGTAGGTCACGTCCAGGATGTCCTTGAGCAGCGGGTGGCGGAACCGCACCTTTTCCGGATGGTGGCGGCACTCGACATACCGCGGGATGGAATCCATAGGCCCGGGCCGGTAGAGCGAAATAACCGCGATCAGATCCTCCAGATGCTCTGGCTTCAGCTGCATGATAACGCTGCGCATCCCGCCGGATTCGAACTGGAACACGCCGTCCGTCCATCCGGCGGCAAGCATGTCGAACACCTTCTGGTCATTCAGCGGGACCTTGTCCATGTCAAAGTCCGGGACCTTCCGGCGGATCATCTCCTGCGCGTCGTGGATGACGGACAAGTTGCGCAGGCCGAGGAAATCCATTTTGAGCAGACCCAACTCCTCCAACGTGGTCATGGTGTACTGCGTGACGATGGAATCGTTGTTCTTAGCCAGCGGCACATATTCGCACACCGGCCGGTCCGTGATGACCACACCCGCCGCATGGGTCGAGGCGTTGCGTGGCATGCCCTCCAGCTGGCGCGCCATGTCGATCAGCTCGTGCACCTGCGGGTCCGTGTCGTACCTTTGCCGCAGCTCGCGCGAGGCCTTGAGCGCCTTGTCCAGCGTGATGTTCAGTTCTGTGGGAACCAACTTTGCAATGCCATCCACAGTGGCGTAGGGGATCGCCATGGCGCGCCCCACATCGCGGATGGACCCGCGCGCTGCCATGGTGCCGAAAGTGACGATCTGCGCTACGTGGTCGCTGCCGTATTTGCGCACCACATAGTCGATCATCTCCTGACGGCGCTCGTCACTGAAGTCGATGTCAAAATCAGGCATGCTGACGCGCTCGGGATTCAAAAAGCGTTCGAACAGCAGATGATAGCGCAGCGGGTCCACGCCTGTGATGCCAATGCAGTAGGCAGCGAGGCTCCCCGCGCCGGAGCCACGCCCCGGCCCCACTGGGATGCCGACGCTCTTCGCATAACGCACAAAGTCGTGCACGATCAGATAATAGTTGACATATCCCATCTTTTCAATGGTGGAGAGCTCGTATTCCAGCCGGTCTACGATCGACTGATCCGGATGCTCCCCATAGTACCGGTGCAGTCCCTGATAGCATTGGTCCCGGAAATAGGCGATGTTCTCCTGCCCGTTGGGCGTGTCGAAGTGTGGCAGCTTTGTCTTTCCGAACTCGAACTCCACGTGGCAGCGCTCTGCGATTTTCCAGGTGTTGTCCGCAGCTTCGGGGTGATCCGGGAACAGGGCGCGCATCTCCTCTTCCGTCTTATAGTAGAACTCGTCGGAGGCAAACTCCATGCCGTCCTTGTCCTCCACCGTGTGGTTCGTCTGGATGCAGAGAAGGATGTGGTGCATCTTGCTGTCCTCACGCCGGATATAGTGGCAGTCGTTTGTCACCACCAGCGGAATGCCCGTCTCTTTTGAGAGGCGGATGATGGAAGGATTGATGAGCTTCTGTTCCCGGATGCCGTGGTCCTGCAATTCCAGGAAGAAATTGCCGTCCCCAAAGATTCCATTGTAGCGCAGGGCGGCCTCTTTTGCGCCGTCGTAGTCGTTGGCTGTCAGCGCGCGCGCCACCTCGCCCGCTAGACAGGCGGAGAGCGCGATCAGACCCTCGTGATGCTGTTCCAGCAGCTCGAAGTCCACGCGGGGTTTGCTGTAAAAGCCCTCTGTCCAGCTTTTGGACACCATCGCCGCCAGATTCTGATAACCCACGTTGTTTTCGCAGAGCAGCACCAGATGGCGGTGCTCGGAATCGAGCTCGCGCGTCTTATCAAACCGGGAGCGCTGCGCCACGTAAACCTCGCAGCCGATCACCGGTTTAATCCCGCGCGCTTTGGCCGCTTTATAAAACTCCACTGCGCCGTACATCACACCGTGGTCGGTGATGGCGATCGCCTGATCGCCGCGCTCTGCCGCCGTATCCAGTAGGCGGTTAATGCGGCACGCGCCGTCCAACAGGCTGTACTCCGTATGTAAATGCAAATGTGTAAACATGATACGGTTCCTCCTTTCCCTGTGCTTTCTGGGACGCTTACCGTTCCGGCAGGCCTTCCGCCAGATCGACGATACGCTGCAGGCGATGGTTGACCCCCGAACGACTCAACGGCGGCGAGAGGGCCGCGCCCAGCTCGCGCAGGGACATGTCCGGGTTTTGCAGCCGCAGTTCCGCCAGCTCCCGCAGGTCGTCCGGCAGTTCGCCTAAACCGGCGCTGTCCGCGATCTTCTGGATTGCCAGGAGCTGCCGCGCGGCCGCCGAGACGGTCTTATCCAGATTGGCAGTCTCAAAATTGGTACGCCGGTTCACCAGGTTGCGCATCTCCTTGAGCATCTTGACCTGCATCAGCTCCATAGCGGCCGCCTGCGCACCCAAGTAGGCAAGCAGATCCGTCACCTGTTCTCCACCCTTAATGTACACCACAAAGACGCCACGGCGGTTGGTGAGGCCGGGCTGTAAATTTTCCACCCCGCACGTCTGCAACAAGGTTAGCAGGTCCTTGGCCAGGTTGCTGTAGGGGACGACAAATTCCAGATGATATTCCTTATTGGGGTCCGTCACAGTGCCGCAGCACAGGAACGCCCCGCGTAAAAATGCCGCCAGGCAGCACTCGCCGGGCAAATTCCGCCTGTGGATACGCAGGCTGATCTCCTCTTCCGCGTGTCCAAAGGCGTCCAGCAGCGCGGCGCGCTGATCGTCGCCCTCTACTGTGACGGAAAAAGTGTTTCGGTTTTCTTTCCTGCGGGAGATCGCGCTGCGCAAATCCACAATCACCCCGGCCACCTGTGCGGCCAACAGCGCCACCCGGTGGGCAACCGCCGCATTTTCCGTCACCATGCATACATTGGCGCGCGAAAAGCTCCTGGCAAATAAAAGTAAACCGTAGCACTCCGCCTTTCTGCAGCAGGAGCGCTGCGGTGTCAATTTACACATTTCATTTTTTGCATCCGCCGCGAACGACATGGTTTCACCGTCCTATGACAAAATTTGCAAAAACACCGCGCCTCCACCTGAGGGATTTTCCCTACTTTCATGTGGAAGCACCCACTGCTTCAGGGAGCCGCCCCACTTTCGGCTTTCCCCGCCAGGAAAGCATCCCCCTTGGGAAACGGCGCAATGTCTCGCCAAACCGTCTCTCTATAGATTCGCCGGGGAAGATTCCTTGCACACGTCCACCCATTCCCGATACACCGTATAGCGTTCCAGTTCCTCGATAGAAAGCTCCACGAGGCTGTGCTCGTTTCCAGCACCCGGATAGACCGTTTGATTCGCCTTGAGCGAAACGTCCAGATAGATTGCGACTCCCGGCTTTACGGCAAACGGGCAGACGCCTCCAATCCCGTGCCCCGTATATTCTTCCACCAAAGCTGCCGAAATCATCTTAGCCTTTTGATGAAATTTCGCTTTATATTTGGCATTATCTATTTTTACGTTCCCCGCCGCTACAATTAAAACCGGTGCGTCCTCCACCAAAAAAGACAGAGTTTTGACAATCTGCTTTGTTTCGCACCCAGCAGCGGCGGCGGCAAGCTCCACCGTTGCGCTAGACGCTGTCAAATCCTTTACGCGCTCCCCCAGACCAATCCCATCAAAATAGCTTTTCACTTTTTCAAAAGACATTTTTCTGTTTCCTTCCAATTAAACGCGCCCGTGGGGCGCGTTTTTCCAAAACCGGCAACCGGCGGCCGGTCACTTGCGGATATCGCGGTGATTCACGCTGGCGCGCTGCCCGTTTTCCAGCAGGTGATCGTACAGCAGCTGCGCCAGTGCAACCGAGCGGTGCTTGCCGCCCGTGCAGCCGATGGCGATCACCAATTGACTCTTTCCTTCGTCACAATACAGCGGAAGCATATAGTCGATCAAACTGATAAGGCGCTGCACGACCCCCTTTGTCTGCTCCCATTTCATCACATAGGAGTACACCGGCTCATCCAGGCCGGTCAGGTTCTTGAGCTCTTCAATATAGAACGGATTGGGCAGGCAGCGCACATCGAATACCAAATCCGCCTCTGTGGGAATCCCATATTTAAACCCGAAGGAGACGCAATGGACCATCAGCGCCTGGGAGGCGTCCCCCAGAAACAGGTTACAGATGCGCTCCTTCAGCTGCGCGGGGGAAAGAAAAGATGTATCGATGATGTAATCAGCTTTTTCGCGCACCGGCCGCAGGATCTCCCGCTCCAGCTTGACCGCCTGTTCCAATGAGCCGAGGTGGTTTTCGGCCAACGGATGCTTGCGGCGGGTCTCTTTAAACCGATTGATGAGCACAAAATCGTTTGCGTCCAAGAAGAGGATGCGATAATGCTTGTCCTCGTTTTTCAGGTCATCAAGCGTCTCGAACAGACTGCTGAACATGTCGCCCCCACGAATATCCGTGACGACGGCAACGCGTGAAAAGGTGTCGCCCGCTTTTTCACACAGATCGTAAAATGTCGGGATCAGCTTGGGCGGAATATTATCCACGCAATAAAAACCGATGTCCTCAAGTGCATCTACCGCCCGGGACTTTCCCGCGCCCGAAAGGCCTGTAACAATCAAGAATTCCATGAACAATCGCATCCTTTCCTGTAAAAATCCGGGTCCGTTCCTTCGAAACTGTCTTTTAGAGCCTGGCTTGTATGTTCCCATGCGCCAGAAAGCGCGAAAAAATCGTTTGATGGCAAAAAAACGCAAACGTCCATCAACGCAGGCTGCTTTCCGGCACGGTCAAACGCCGTTTTTCTGCCTATAGCGGCGCATTAGGAGGCTTCCAATCGACGTTTTAAAGTTGTTTACATCGCAAAACGCGTCGGAATATCGCCGGGCAATGCAACCGGCTGCGCGGCGCACGACCGCTGTCCGTCCATCCCTTCCCAACGCAAAAGCGCCGCCTGTCCGATTGCAGGCTGGTCAAAAACGGTACAGGCCGGTTGGTCCACTTTAAGTTACGAAATCATCCGCACTTCGCATTCCAATGCTACGCCCGTCTCCCGGAGCACCGTCTCCTGGATGACGCCGATCAGATCCAAGACGTCTTTGCAGGTTGCCCCACCTAAATTCACGATAAACCCGGCGTGCTTCTCGCTGACGGCCGCACCGCCGATGCGCCGCCCCTTGAGCCCGCACTGTTCGATCAGCGCGCCCGCGTAGTGGCCCTCTGGCCGCTTGAAAACGCTGCCCGCGCTGGGCTTGTTGAGCGGCTGCTTTGCCTTGCGGCTGTCGTAGTGTTCTTCCATCAGCAGGGCGATCTGCTCCGCGTCCCCGCGCCGCAGTTCCAACGTCAGGGAGACGATGGTGCAGCCGTTTTCCATATAGGCACTGTGGCGGTATCCAAATTGCAGGGAATCCCCGGAAAGGATGCCGAACGTTCCGTCGGGCGCAACATGGCTGACGGACGCGATCACACCGCCCATGTCGAAATTATATGCCCCTGCATTCATATAGGCACCGCCGCCGGCGGAGCCCGGGATACCCCAGGCAAATTCCAGACC
>DBFXIC010000144.1:0-2841 GCA_048455095.1 Anaeromassilibacillus sp. | reverse complement strand
ACGTAGTTTTTCGTTAAGCTCTTTAAATCCGAGACCTGTCACATTAAATAACATAATATTATACCACGCTTCCAAGTTCTTTTCTACGTGTTTCGGAAGGAAATGCAAAAAGTGACGCATTTTCTGTCAAGGAATCAAAATCGAGTGTATCGAGAGGCGTCTTTTCGCGGATAAGAGATGTATAGATCCCCCCTCCCAGGATATCGCCGATCAAGATATATCCTTTCAACTTGCCTTCCTTTACAAAAAATTTTTTAGCGCTGTCGGAAAACATTTTGCTGTAAACTGTGCCGCCATCCTTTTCAGTTGCATAGCTGCCGGCCGTCATAATATGCAGCCCCATAAATCCAATGGAGTTCATAGGAATAGCATTGTCAAAATAGTTGTTTCCATCGGCCATATTAACGCCTGCCGTAAATCCGCCTATGTACGCATTGGGGAGCAAGGCAAGCACGCGATTTTTACCGATGGACAGATCGTAGCCTTCTGAACAATCGCCTGCGGCAAACACATCAGGGATACTTGTCTGCATTTTTGTATTTACCACAACGCCCCGATTTACCTCACCGCCAATATCGGCAATGAGGGAAATATTGGGGCGAACGCCGACAGCCGTAACCAAAATGTCAAACTCAACTTGCCTGCTGCTCTGCATGACTGCAGTGTTTCCGTGAAAGGAGTTCACGCTGTCGCCCATAAGAAACTCCACACCGTTCTGTTCAAGGTGTGCCTGGACTATAGGGGCAGTGTCATCGTCAAGAATACTGGAAAGCACATTGTCAGCCAGATCACAGACGGTAATCTGGCCGACTTTATCTTTTAAGCCCTCCGCACATTTAAGCCCGATAAGTCCGGCGCCTACGATCAGCACCTTCGATGTTTCGCATATTGCTTTTTCCAAGGCCAAGGTATCGTCAAGTGTCAGAAAAGAAAAACGCTGCGGCACGGTTTCTATTCCGTCAAAATGGGGAAGAAACGGAGAGGCGCCGGTCGCTATAAGAAGTTTGTCATAGGGCAGTGTTTCACCGTTTGATAACAAAACAGTGTGTTCCGCCGGATCGATTCTGTCTGCTGTTTCGCCGTAAATGACCTCGCAGCCATTGTTGCGATAAAAGGTATCCTCCCGGTACTGTATCTTTTCAAGGCTGGTTCTCCCCTGCAGATAGTAAGAAATAAGCGGCCTGCAATAAACAGGATAATTTTCACCGGATATTACTGTAATGGGAGTATTCTTATCAGTCTTACGGATACCCTCAATGCACCCGGCAGCTGCAATTCCGTTACCGACAATTACATATCGTTTCATCACCGTCACCTCTCCTCGTAAACAATAGCTCTGTTGGGACAGCCTTTTACACAGGCAGGCTCTCCGCAGGAGTTCTCTAGACATAGCTCGCATTTGCTGGCCGTTCCGTTTTCACCCACAGAAAGTGAGCCGTAGGGACAAACCATAATGCAGCTAAAGCATCCTACGCATTTGGTTTTGTCAATACAAACACGCCCGTCTTTCCTGTGCAAAGCGCCTGAAATGCAAGCTTTAACACACAGCGGATCTTCGCAATGACGGCAAGAAACAGCAAAATTGATTTTGTCGTCTCCCTCAACCCGGATGTTAGGATACATCGGTTTTCCTTTTAACGCTTTTGCCATATCCTTTTTGCCGGAGTTTGCGAATGCGCAGTTGTATTCGCAAAGGCGGCAGCCGAGGCACCATTCTTCATTCACAAAGACTCTTTTCATTTTTATTCCCCCGCATGAGAAATACCTAGTATTTTAAGTTCCCTGTCAGTTAATCCTATGCCGCGAAGCATAAGGCGGTTTCCACGCAAGGATTCGATGGCGTTGATTCCCATACCGCCCATAAGCTCCTTGATTTCATGCCGCCAGGCATTCATCAGATTGACAAGATGTTCCCGGCCGATTTCAGGGTTAAGGCGTTTCACCAGCTCAGGCCGTTGTGTGGCGATACCCCAATTGCAGTTACCTGTTTGACAGGTACGGCAGAGATGACAGCCCAGCGCGAGCAGCGCGGCTGTTGCGATATAGCAGGCATCCGCCCCCAAAGCTACCGCTTTAACAACATCCGCAGCCGAGCGAATACTGCCGCCGACAATCAAGGAAACATTGTTGCGGATGCCTTCGTCACGCAGCCTTTGATCAACGGCCGCCAATGCCAGCTCTATGGGAATACCGACATTATCACGAATTCTCGTGGGAGCGGCGCCGGTGCCGCCGCGGAATCCGTCAATCGCGATAATATCGGCGCCGCTCCGGGCAATACCGCTGGCGATAGCAGCAATATTGTGAACTGCCGCAACCTTGACAATAACAGGCTTTCTATATTCAGTTGATTCTTTTAAAGAGTAAACAAGCTGCCTTAAATCCTCAATGGAATAAATATCATGGTGGGGTGCAGGAGAAATGGTATCGCTGCCCTCGGGAATCATTCGGGTGCGGGAAACATCGCCTACTATTTTCGTTCCTGGCAGATGTCCGCCGATACCGGGCTTTGCACCTTGGCCCATTTTAATCTCTATCGCGGCGCCGGCTTCCAGGTAATCTTTGTATACGCCGAAACGGCCGGAGGCAACCTGAACAATGGTGTTTTCACCGTAACCATAGAAATCCTCGTGAAGTCCTCCCTCGCCGGTATTATAATAAACACCGAGTTTTTCTGCAGCTGTTGCAAGGGACTTATGAGCATTATAGCTGATAGAACCGTAGCTCATAGCCGAGAACATCACCGGCATTGAAAGTTCAAGCTGAGGCGGAAGGTCAAATTTGAGTTTACCATCCTGCTCCCGTTCGATCTTGCCCGGCTTTTTTCCGAGAAACACCTTC
>DBFXIC010000143.1:0-12602 GCA_048455095.1 Anaeromassilibacillus sp. | reverse complement strand
CCCCGCTTTCTTTTGGCAAAACAGCCAAAAGGATTGAAAATAGAACGAATTGCCGCAGGGAATATTCCGGCGGAATAAAAGGAGGAACTAGTATGGGCATTATTAAAGCGGCAGTCAACGCTGTTGGCGGCGCACTGGCGGATCAGTGGTTAGAGGTCATTGAACCGGACAATATGGGCGATACAACGGTATTTACCAGCGGCGTGACCGTGCGCAAAAACGACCGCCGGAACGCCAACCGCAAGGGAACAGCGGATGTCATTTCAAACGGCTCTGTGGTGCATGTATATCCCAACCAGTTTATGATGCTGGTCGATGGCGGCAAGGTGGTCGACTACACGGCGGAAGAAGGCTACTATATCGTCAATGATTCCACTGCGCCGTCGCTCTTTAACGGGCAGTTTGACGACGCGTTGGAGGAGGCGTTCTGCCGTGTGCGCTTCGGTGGAGTCACGCCGGCCCGGCAACAGGTATATTATGTCAACTTACAGGAGATCAAAGGGATCAAATTCGGCACGCGCAACCCGATCAACTACTTTGATAATTTATATAACGCGGAGCTGTTTTTGCGCGCGCACGGGACCTTTTCCATCAAGGTCTCAAACCCCCTGCTGTTCTACGCGGAGGCGATCCCGCGCAACCGCAGCCGCGTCGACATCGACGACATCAACGAACAGTATCTCGACGAATTTTTGGAGGCGCTGCAGTCCGCGATCAATCAGATGTCCGCGGACGGCGTGCGCATTTCCTATGTTGCGTCCAAGGGTCGTGAACTGAGCAAATATATGAGCACCATTCTCGACGAGGATTGGAACCGGATGCGCGGCATCCAGGTGCAGTCCGTCGGCATCGCCAGCATCAGCTATGACGAGCAGTCCACCAAGTTGATCAACATGCGCAACCAGGGCGCCATGCTCGGCGACCCGAACGTGCGCGAGGGCTATATGCAGGGCGCGGTCGCGCGCGGCATGGAGGCCGCGGGCTCCAATCCGAACGGCGCGATGACCGGCTTTTTCGGCATGGGGGCCGCTTCGCAGGCGGGCGGCGCGGTGGGCGCGTTCTCCCAGGCCAACCAGCGCCAGATGCAGGAGCAGAAGGAGGCGCAGGCCACTGCGGGATGGACGTGCGCCTGCGGCATGAAGAACAGCGCGGAGCACCGGTTCTGCCCGGCCTGCGGCACGAAACGCCCCGAGGAGTCGGGAAGCTGGACCTGCCCGTCGTGCGGAAAAACGAATCAGGGGAAGTTCTGTCCGGAGTGCGGAACCAAGCGTCCGGGCGGGGAGAAATGCCCCAACTGCGGCCATGTCTGCGACCACCCGGTCAAATTCTGCCCGGAGTGCGGCAGCTCCATGCAGGGATAACCGGCCGCATATCCGCCGCGTTTTCACAGGGGAGCGCGGACGCGGCCGTACGGACGGCTCTACACAGGCACAGGGAAACGTGCAAGACAGGTGAATGAAAGAGCAAAGGGGGAAATGCGGTGGCGGTAGAATCATATAAATGTCCAAACTGCGACGGCGGGCTGACCTTTAGCCCGGAAAAGCAAAAGTTGGTGTGTGAATATTGCGGGAGCGCGTTTACCAAAGAGGAACTGGAGGCGCGCCTCGGGGAACAGGCGGATGCGCCTGCGGACAGCTGGGAAGAGATGGAATCCCGCATCAGCGGGGAGCAGCCGCCCGAACAGGAAGCGGCCGCTCCGGAATCGTCCGCAGCGGAGCCGGGAACGGCGCAAACGGAACAGACGCCGGAGGACGATGGCTACGAGGAGCACATGGCGGCGTATACCTGCCCGAGCTGCGGCGCGGAGGTGATTGTAGACGATACGACGGCGGCGACCTATTGCTTCTACTGTCACAATCCGGTGGTGCTGTCGGGACGGCTTTCGGGCAAATACCGGCCGAGAAAGCTCATCCCGTTTCAGATCGACCGGAAGGGCGTGGAGGACGCGTTCCACAGCTGGTGCCGCAAGAAGTGGTTCATCGATCGGAATTTTTGCTCTGACGCACAGATGGAAAAAATGACGGGCGTTTACCTTCCTTTTTGGCTGATAGACAGCAAGCTGGATGCGACCCTAACCGCGACCGGTACCAAAGTGCGCATCTGGCGCGCCGGGGACATGGAATATACGGAGACGAAAATCTACCGCATCACCCGCGAGGGCGAGGTGGATTATCGGGAATTCCCGATTGCAGCGCTCAGCAAGCGGACTATGGAGCTGGTGCAGGGCGTCTATCCCTACGATTTCAGCAAGGCCATCGACTTCTCCATGCCGTACCTGTCGGGCTTTCAGGCGGAAAAACGCACGCTGGAACGGGAAAATCTCGAGGGGGAAATCCACGGCGAGATGGAACGCGGCGCGCAGAAGCTGTTGGAAAACACGGTTTACGGCTACGGTGGGATGAGCGGGAAGTCTGTTTCCGCAAGCTTCCAGTTTGAGGACTGGAAGTATTGCCTGCTCCCGGCGTGGATTTTGACCTATCATTATAAAGAGAAAGACTACTATTTTGCGATGAACGGCCAAAACGGAAAGATTTGTGGAGGGATTCCCACCAGTTGGAAGCGTCTGTTGGCGTTGTTCCTGGGCGTTTCCGCGGCGCTGTTCCTGATTTTGATGCTCGGGGGGTGGCTGCTGTGACAAGACGGACCCAAAGCGGCCTTCTGGCCCTGCTGTTTCTGATGGTAATTTTCTTTGCATTGCCGATGGCTGTGGCGCATGCGGAAGAACAGCGCGTTTTTGACCAGGCAGGACTGTTTGAGGACTCGGACAGAGAGACGATGGAGAGCCGCGCGGCCGTCCTGCGGGACAGCCTACAGATGGACGTTGTCATTGTCACCACGGACGACGCACAGGGCAAGGACTCCCAGAATTACGCCGACGACTTCTATGACAACGGCGGCTTTGGCGCGGGGGAGGACAAGAGCGGCGTGCTCTACCTGATCGATATGGACAACCGGCAGGTGTACATTTCCACCTGCGGCAGCGCGATCGCAGTGCTGGACGACGCGGAGGTCGAGAGGCTTCTCTCCGGCTCGCTGCCGTATTTACAGACGCAGGACTACGGCGGCGCGCCGCTCTATTTCCTGGGGGAGATGGAACAGTTGGCGGCAATTTCTGGCGGCGATGCGGCCGGGACAGAAGCGGACAGCGCGGTGGAGGGCCCGCGTGTATTCGATCAGGCGGGTTTATTTGCAGAGGAACAGGTTTCCAATTTGGAACAGGCGTGCACAGCGCTGCGAAATTCCTGTAAACTGGATTTGGTGGTCGTCACCACCGACAACGCGGAGGGAAAGACCTCCCAAGATTATGCCGATGATTTCTACGACGCGGGTGGCTTCGGCGTGGGGACGGACAAAAGCGGCGCCCTCTTCCTGATCGATATGGATAACCGGCAGGTGTATATCTCCACCTGTGGAAGCGCCATCGGATTGTTATCGGACAGTATGATTCAAAGCATTCTGGATGAGGCGGTTGCATGCCTGCAGCAGCAGGATTACGGCGGTGCGGCACAGGTGTTTCTCGACCGGGTGGAATCGATTGTCCAAAATGCTCCGAGCCAAGAACAGGTCCCTGCACAGGATGGCCTGTTCTATGTACAGGACCAGGCGGGCATACTTTCGAACGTCAATCGGGATAGTTTGGAGATCCAGGCGGAAAGACTGCGCAAGAATTTGGACATCGATGTGGGCATGGCGATTGTGGACGGATTGGGCGGCAAGTCGTTGAGCCAGTATGCGGCGGATTTTTACCGCACCATGGGCTATGGAGCCGGTGCGGAAAAAAGCGGCGCATTGTTCCTGCTCGACATGGATTCTAAAAAGGCCTACATTTATATCAACGGCAGGGCGGGCCAATATTTGACCGCCCAGAACACGGATACCATCATGGCGGACGCTGTCAGAGCGTTTAACCGCAGGAATTATGCCGACGGGATGCAGTCCTTTTTGGAGGATATCCAAAGGGCGGCTAAAAATTTGGAAAAAACCGGATCGGTTGTCCCGCCGCCCAGGGCTTCACAGCCCGGCTATATCATCACGGTATTGCTGATTTCCCTGGCAGTTGGAGGGATCTGCGTCCTTGTGGTACACAAGCGCTACAGGCCGGGAACGATCAAGCCAGGGTATCCCTACCGGGATACGGGAAAGTTGAATTTGCGCAAACAGGACGACCAGCTTGTAGATTCTCATGTTACAACGCGATACATTCCGCCGCCTCCACCGCCGCCGTCTTCCAGCGGAGGTGGGTTCTCCTCCGGTGGCTTCGGGGGAGGTAGCAGCACCCACATGTCCAGCGGCGGGACGACGCACGGCGGCGGTGGGATGAGCTTTAGCAGCCGCAGCACCAGAAGCCGGTCGAGCAGCATCTCCAGAAGTACACGCAGCACTTCAAGGAGCAGTAGCCGCTCCTCCAGCGGAGGTTCCCGGCATGGCGGCGGAGGGAGAGGGTTTTAGCCCGCAACTTTCCTCGTTGTGTCGTATGAAAAAACAACCTGTTGTATCCGCAAATTGTGGGAATACAACAGGTTGTTTTTTGCGATTATATACAATTTGTATCGAAATATGGTGGGAGCACCGAGGTCTCTTGGATTTTTAATGCGCCGTTGGGCGTCTATGCATCAACGGAGTGATACCGCCGGCAATGACAGATAGCGCAAATATAAAACCCCGCTACAATTGTCTGAGGAATCCTGCTCCACACCGGGGAGATGGGAAATGCCGCGAGATGATAAAAAACCTTTGGCTAGCTCGCGTGGGGTACGGGATGGTCATCACGACGGAACAGCATGCTGATGCACCACAGGGCGCACAGGGCGACCACGACATAGATGATCCGGCTGATGATGCCCGCCTGACCGCCGCCGATCCAGGCTACGAGGTCAAATTGGAAAAGGCCCACAAGGCCCCAGTTGATACCGCCGATGATCAGCAGCGTCAAAGCAATTTTATCCAACATATGCATTCTCTCCTTTGGCCTGTCGAGGCCTTGTCATTTGTGCGGAAAAATCCGCTTGTCCCCAGTTTTCCCGCTCAGATGGAGAATATGCAAAAACCGCCTGGCTTTGGAAAAAAATTCCGTATATCAATTGTTTTGAACAGGTAAAACAGTTTTCAACAGAGAAATGCAGTTTTGTTGAAAAACGGAGGAGCGCAAAGGATAAAGGGCGCCATATCCTGCAAAGGATGACCGTCCTTCTAACAGAAAGAGGCCGTGCATCCTGCATGGCCTCTTTCGTCCCGTCTGCCCTGAAAACCGCTTCAAAAGATCTCGTCTGTGTCCTGTTTGGCAAGGTAAAGTTCAATACCCCGGTCGCGGATACTCTGCCGCCACTCTTCCGTCAGGCCGTCGTCGGTCACAATGGTGTGGATCTCGTCCAAATCGCAAAAATACGCAGGACGTACCTTGCCAAATTTGCTGGAATCCGCAACCAAAACGCGATCGAGCGACGATTTCAAGATGGCCTGTTTGGTGGGCACCTCATAGCTGTTGACGCACGTCACACCCAACTGTTCATGGATGCCGGCCGCCGAAACGAACACCTTTTTCGCCCGGATGCCGCAGATGAACGCGATGCCCTCTTTGCTCTCGAACATCTGGGTGTTTGGATGGTAGTGTCCGCCCGCGAACATCATTTTGATACCTACTTTCCGGTGTAACTCCATCAGGATATTGATGTTGTAGCACAGGGCGGTGATGTCCATGTTGTTGGGAATGTGCGGCACAATTTGTTCCGTGGTGGTGCCGGTGTCCAGAATCACGATGTCCCCCGGTTCGATCAAAGAGGCCGCGAGCTTGCCAATGGCCTCCTTCTGCTTGTCCCGCTTGCCTACTTCGGATAAAAGGTTGTAGCCTGCGTCGGTCTTGTGGACGCCATGAGCCGGATTGTACACGGTAGTCCCATGGATGTTCTCAGCCACCTTATTGGCTTCCAGAATGCGCAGATCTCGCCGTACCGTCATCTCCGACACGCCGAGGAGGGAGGCGAGTTCCTTGATGGATACAAAGCTTCGGATCTTTAAAATTTCGATCAGGCGGTTCAGACGCTCAGTCTTCTTATTCATGATTCGCCTCCGACAATAAATGAGAATTTCTGTTACAAGTCTAACATTTTTTTGTGAAACTGTAAAGTTCCAGTCCTAAATGCAAGATGTTTTGTAGGAAAAAATCATAGAAAGACGTATGTCCAAAAGGAGGAATATGGGAGAGACGCAGACTGAAAAATAAGGCGCAAGCAAATGCCAAAGCCACAATCCCTTTGAATTCGGGATAAAGAACCAAAAAATATGGATTTTTGTTGCTAAAATATGCATAATTGTTTTAATTTCTATTAAGCATTAAACGAGTCAGGTATAAATGTTAATATAAATCGTGAAAATGGGTATGTGTTTTTATGTATTTCATCACAAAAGCGCATCGCGTTGGATTTTTCATGGAGTGTGGAAGCGGTCCAGCAGCCGCTTTTACATAGAAAACACAGGAAATCAAACCTGTCATTTCTGAAAAGGAGAGAGAAAAGTGAAAAGAGTAAAAGCACTGGTAAGTCTTCTGCTCTGCGCGGCGCTGATGGCTCCGGCGTCTTCCACCGCTTTTGCGGCGGCCGACTTTACCGAGCAGCCCCAGCGGGCCGTCCGCTTGACGACGCTGCCCACGGCGGCTGAAGGCGTATTGCAGCAGTCCCTTATCACACCTTCCACTAAGGCGCAGGCTCCGGGCGAAACCGCGGAGAGCGCCCAGGCCAAAGCGGAGACCCTTGCCGCGCAGGAGGAGGCGGCCGAGGGGAAACTGCCCCCGCAGATGGGTTGGTCTACTTGGAACTTCTTCCGTGAGAAAATCAACGAGGAAAAAGCAACGGACGCGGCCAATGCTCTGGTGAGCACGGGCCTCAATGAACATGGATACATCTATTTCAATCTGGACGACTGCTGGCAGTCCAGTATGCGCGATGAAAACAACCGCTTACAGTTCGACCTGACGGGCTTCCCGAGCGGACCGGATTTCATCAAAAAGATCAACAACCTGGCCGGACCGGATTCCGAGCATCCGCTGCGTGTGGGACTGTACACCTCCTGCGGCGAACTCACCTGTGAGGATATGCCCGGTGCGGACGGCTACGAAGAGATCGACGCCCAGACATTCGCCGACTGGGGCGTTGAATACCTGAAATACGACTATTGCCACGTGGTGGACATGGACACCGACAAATATGCCCACTACACAAAGGCGCCGGACGTCGACTATGTCACCGTCGCCCTGCCGGGCACGCCTGAGGGCGAGCAGATGCAGGCCGAGGATGCAGAGCTCTCCGGCAGCGCAGCAAAGGTTCGCTGCAGCAACTGCTATGGCACCGGCTATGTGACCGGCCTGAACGCCAACGGCGGTGCAATCACCTTCAAAAAGACGGTGGACGAGCCCGGCCGCTATGTGCTGACCATCGGCTTCCACAAGACGAAGTCCATCGTCTCCAAGTTTGCTCAGGTGCAGGTCAACGGTGGCAAGACCTATGACACCGAAATCCCGCGCACCAGCGGCTGGAGCGGTACGGGCCGCCAGCAGGTCTATATCGACCTGGAGGCCGGCGAGAATACCATTAAGGTTTACAACCCCATCGACGGCCAGAAGGCGGACACCATGCGCCGCTATACCAAGATGGGCAATGCGCTGAAAGAAGCGACGGCAAAGGTTGCGGAAGAGACCGGCGAGCCGGAGAAGCCTGTGTTCTATTCCGTGTGCGAGCACGGCAGAACCAGCCCCTGGACTTGGGCGGGCGACTTCGCGAACTCCTGGCGTACGGCCGGCGACATCTCTGCCAGCTGGACCGCCGTAATGAGCGCCTATGAGAAAGCGGTCAACCTCTGGTCCTACCAGAAGCCCGGCACCTACAACGATCCCGATATGCTCGAGGTCGGCAACGGCAGCATTTCCAAGACGGAGAACGAGGCGCATTTCACCCTGTGGTGCATGATGAACTCCCCGTTGATCCTCGGCTGCGACGTGCGCAAGTTTGTGGATGACACCAGCCCGGACGGCGTGAACCATGCGGCGAACAACGGCGCGTACGACATCGTGACGAACGACGCGGTAATCGGCCTCAACCAGGACCCGCTGCTCCTGCAGGCAAAGCGCATTTCCACGGCAAACGGCATCGATATCCTTGTGAAGCCTCTTGCGGGCGGCGAAGCCGCAGTGTGCTTCTTCAATAAGAGCGGGGCTGCCAATGCGTCCGCGACGGTCAATCTCGCGAATCTGTCCGAGCAGGACGAGCGCATCACCCTGCCCTCCGGCTCCGTTTATAAGACGACGGATCTCTGGGGCGACGGTGAAACCGCGATCAGCGGCGCTGTCCTGAATTCCGGAGAAATTCCGGCGCACGGTGTGAAACTCTATCGTGTCAAGAAGGCAGAACCGGGCGACATCGATAAGATGGGAACCATCAGCCTCAGTTCCAGCTACGGCGTGTACAGCGCTGGCGAGACTGCGGACTTCCAGGTTGAGGTTGAAAACGTCGGCAGCAAAACCATGAAGAATATCCGTGTGGCGTTCGACGCTCCGGAAGGCTTCACGGTTGTCGGCGGCAAGGAAATCGCAGAGCTGGCGATGGGTGAGAAGAAGACCGTTACCTTCCAGGTGACCATGCCGGAGGACGCGTCCTGCACCACCAGCAAGCCTGCGGATGACTATATCCTCTCCACCACGGCTTCCTACAACTATGACGGCGATGCCGAGGATACAACCATCCTTGCGACAGAGGCGATCAAAGTCTCCAAGGCCATCGAGAGCACTGTCACAAAGCTGGGCGATTATCCGTGGCTGACCGCCACCACAGGTTGGGGCACAATTAAGCGCAATAAGTCGATTGACGGCAACGCTCTGCGCTTGGGCGGCGAGACTTATGCGTCCGGTATCGGTGTGCATGCGGTCTCGGATATTGAGATTTATCTCGGCGGCGGCTCCTACAACTTCCATTCCTTCATCGGCGTGGATCAGGAGATGCAGGTCAATACTTCCAGCATCGAGTTCGAAGTGCTGGCCGATGGCAAGAGCGTTTATAGCTCCGGCGTCATGAAGGCCAACGAACGCAAAGAGATCAACATTGATCTTACCGACTGCCGTGTGCTGACGCTTCATATTGGCGATGCGGACGACGGCATTGGTTCCGACCATGGCGACTGGGCGGATGCAACTCTGACCAAGACGGACGACGTCAAGAGCTATGCGGTTCATATTGCTGAAGGCATCGCCAACGGCAAGGTCACCACAGAGCCCGCAAATACCGTCCTGGAGGGTATGCCGGTTGTGATCACCTTTACCCCGGACGAGGGCTATGAGGCGTTCATGGCGGTTGTCAACGGTGAAATTGTCACCCTGAAAGACAACCAGTACCGGCTGGCGAAGGCCACCGGCGACGTGGAAATTTCCGCGGAATTCGTCCTTGCGGGCGAGACCGGCACGACAAAGGCCATTGTTTCCGCGGCGAGCCCGGCAGCGTTTGAAGTGGCGTATGCAACCAAGTTTGACGCGCTGAACCTGCCCGGTACTGTGGAACTGGCCCTGGAAGACGGCCTGCGTGCAACGGTTCCGGTTGTCTGGAACAGCGCAAGCTACGATCCGTACACCTCCGGCCAGCAGACCGTCACCGGCGAGCTGACGCTTCCGGCCTGCATCGTCAACACCAACGGCGTGGCGGTATCCGCAGTCGTTACGGTGGGCGAGGAAACCGTGCGCAATATCGCGTTGGAAGGCACTGCGTCCTGCCCGAGCGGTGCGGCGGCAACCGGCAAGGAAGCTGGCTTCATCAACGACGGCATCTTTGACGACCAGGAGCCCGGCGCAAACGGCAGGGGCGTGTTCGCGTTCGCTTCCAACACGGCAGCGGACAAGAAGTATCTTGACATCACATGGGATCGTCCCGTGGACGTCGAGAGCGTAAAGCTCTTCACCTATTTTGCAAAGGATCAGGGTGTTACGAATTTCGATATCCTGGTGACGAAGGACGGCAGCAATTGGGAAACTGTTGCATCCTCCGGAGATATCACCTGGCCGACCCCGTCCACCGAGAGAGAACAGGCCATGAAAGAGCTGGTCTTGGACCAGACCGCGACTGGCGTGACCGCCATGCGCATCAAAGTGAATAAGGCCAATCTTAAGTGGAATGGCGGCGTTATTACCGAGCTTCAGGTATTTGGGAAAAACAGCAGCAATGAAGAAGAAAAGGTAAGCGTAAATTTTACAGAGCCCGTTAACGGTAAGATTTCGGCGGCTACGGATCGTAGTGAAATCGTTACGGGACAAACCGTAGTCGTCGGAACAAAAGTTACCTTTACCTTTACCCCGGACGAGGGATACCATGTGAAGCGCGCAACCGTCAATGGGGCGGATGTGACGCTTACCGCAGAGAACACCTACACCATGGAAGTGCGTGAGGACGTCACTGTGGACGCAGAGTTTGAGGCCGACGTGCCGGTCGAGCGCAATTTGACCGTGCAGTACAACGGCCGCCAGGTCAGCCTGACAGTGGACGGCGAGGGCCAGCACATTGCGGACCTGCTTGGCCGTTATGAGGACGCGGTCCTCTCCGGCACCGAGCTGGAGCTCGCATTTGCCCCGGCTGTGGACGGCAGAGAAATTGCGGGCGTGACCCTCAACAGCGAGCCGCTGACCTTCAGCGATGCAACCGAATTTGTTTATCTGCTCACCATGCCGAACCGCGACACAGAGCTGCGCTTTAACTTCACAGTTGTAAGCAAGGCAATCCTGCGCCAGACCATCGGCATTGCAGAAGAACTCAAGGACGGCGAAGAGTACGCAAAGCTGATCCAGAGCGTCAAGGATCTCTATGACGCGGCGCTGGAAAAGGCAATCGACGTCGAAGAGGAGCCGGCTTCCACCCAGACGGAGATCGACAAGGCGTGGAGCGACCTGCTTGACGCGATCCACCTGCTGCGCTTTGCACCGGGCGATAAGACCGAGCTTGAAAGACTGCTTGAAATTGCCCGTGAGCTTGATGAAAAGGACTTCACCGCAGAGAGCTGGGCGGCCTACCTGCCCGTGTACGAAGCGGCTGAAGAAACCGCTGCGGACGACGAGGCGCTGGAAAGCGACATCAAGAAGGCTTGCGACGCACTGAACAAGGCGTTCGACGAGCTGGTCCGTATGACAGACTTCTCCAGCCTCCAGGCTGTGGTCGACAAGGCCGAGACGCTCGACCTTAAGACATTCCTGGATGACGACGCAATGAAGATCTTCCAGGATGTTCTGGCAGACGCCAACAAGCTCCTGAAGGACAACAAGGCAACCCAGAAGGCCGTGGACGAGATGGCGGAACGCCTCGTAAAGGCCATGGCCGACCTGCGCAAGATCCCGAGCAGAGACGAACTGAACGCACTCATCGCAGAGATGGAAGCGATGGACCTGAGCGGCTACACCGCCCGCAGCGTTGCGAACTTCAAAGCGGCGTTGAGCGTGGCGAAGGCTGCTGCAGAAGATCCGAATGCGAGCGATAAGACGTTGGCGGCGGCATATGCCGGCGGCAAGAGTGCAATCGACGGACTGGAAAAGCCCAACGATACGCCGAAGAAGAACGGCAAGGGTTCCAGCTCCGCCAACATCTCCAACACCTACGGCGCATCCGGCGTGGTTTCTGCTGCGCAGAATATCGTTGCGAAGGCGACCGTACGCAGCGATACGACCGTGAACTTCACACTGAAGCACGGCCAGGCGTACTGCTTCAAGATGACCGTGGTCAACGGCAATAACATGACGCCGAACTTCACGGTTGGCAACGGCAATGTGCTCAAGACACAGTTTGTGGCGAAGATCGGCAACGACTACTATTACAGAGTCTATGCGGTCGGAACCCCGGGCCAGAGCACGGGCGTTTATACCACTCTGCCGGGCCAGCAGCCGCAGAAGCACTGTGCAGTGACCATTGGCTAACCAGGTTAAACCTGGACGCACAGCCGACCCCGAGTTTTCTGTAGGAAATAGGTCGGGCGTTGGCGGGACAGAAACGGCAAGCTCCCGAAAGACTGTTTAGGGCTTTCTGTGGGGTGCAGTACGGTTGCTTCCAAAAACACTGCAAAATGGTTGCCGCCGTGGGCGCATCCCGATCAGAGGTCTCGCTATAGGAACAAAAGGCACTGTGCGCCTTGAACCTGCATGCAGAGATGGTCAGTGCTTTCATCGGGAATCAGCCGATTGTTTCAAACAAATGAAAACCTCTGAAGAAATTCTTCAGGGAAGGGAAGTCCCCGGCCAATGGCCGGGGACTTTTCCACGTTTAAAATCGATTGAAAGGGATCGGAACGGGCGGTGTGCTTAGAAGCCGTTCCATTTACAGATTGGGCCTCCTCTTGACAGGCGCGCCATGCGTATGGTATAGTGACAGCGATTAAAGACGATGGGAGTTGGAAACGTGCGCAATTTTTCTTGCTAAGGTTGTAAGACTGAACGGCATACAGCTGAGGAACGAAAGGGTTCCTCTTGTTTGTGATGCGATGCAAGAAAGCGACACGTTCCTGAATCTCCCTTTTGATGACACAAGCTTCCCCTTTATGGCTTCCGCTGTTCCTTCGGCGGCAGTTTTTACGCGCAGGGGCAAGCTATGGGC
>DBFXIC010000142.1:0-3078 GCA_048455095.1 Anaeromassilibacillus sp. | reverse complement strand
GTGCCCTATCGCCTTTTTCAGTTTGTTGAAAAACCATCAAGGGTTGCAAGATAGCGATGAGAAAGTTTCGCCCGCCTTTCCCAAAGGCGGCGGGTTTTTAGGGCAGCGCCCTAAATCGCGCTCCGCAGAGCGCGAAATCCTTTGCCTGAGAAGAGCGAGCGGGAGCGAGTGATCCGGTCATTTACAATCCATTTTGCTGCTTTCTGTGGCTGTTTTTGACTTTCTTCACAGACTGTAAAAGGCGATACGGCTATAGGCGGAAAACCGTCTATGCCCTATCGCCTTTTTATATTTATCTACTCTGTACAAAAGAACGCCCTGGTGTTTTCGCTTTCAACCGGGAGCTGTACGCGCCCTTTGGGGCAACTCCCGCTGTCCATTCTTTTAATAGGCAAAATACAGCGCGGGTGTAGCCAACCGCAACATGGAGACCTCGTCCATATAGACCACCAGGTCCTTCGGCGTGGAGGACAGGTCGATATATGCGGTCACGCCGTCGATGGTCACAGCGGTCAGCGCGTGATTGGCGCCCGTCCCGGCGCTGAAAACGATATGCGCGTCCACGCCCGCCTCGTTGCAGAAGTACGACAGCAGCTTTGCAAAGCCCACGCACATCGCTTTGCCTTCTAATACCGCCGCGGTGCTCGAGGGTGTGTAATACACCTCAAAGAGTTTTTCCATGGGATACTTGTTTCCCTGATGCTCCTTGTATGTATCCCAATCATAGATGATGTTCTGATGAATCCAAGTTGCAAAGTATTCCACCGCGTCCCGCTGGCCTGCATCTCTGGGCAGACCGTCCACAACCTCCTGCAACATGCGGCTGATCTCCGCACGCTTCTGCGCAATCTCCCGCACGCGGTCCGGATCATTCTGTTCCAACGCGCGCACGCAGTCGTCCAAATTCAAAATCCGTCCGTCCTCCGCGGTTTGCATCTGCTCTTCCCGGAAGACGGAACTCCATGTGTTCAGCAGGATATTTGTTATAACAGGGGTGGAATTATCCGGATCCTCCATGGGCAACTCAACCTGCCGGTTCTCCGCATCCAGTCCGCAGAGCGGCACGGCATAGGCGTTTTCATAGTCCTCATAGATCAGACAGGCGATTACCCGAGCATATTCCCGCAGGGTCAACGGCGGGTCGCAGGACACCATGCCGCCTTCCAGCCGTTTCAGCCGTCCTTCAATCTCTTCGTATACTTCACGTTCCCGCCCCGTCAGCTGATCCGCGTAAAAGTGTGCGCCCACGGCCTCCGCCTTGCGCGGCGGGTTGGAAAGCTCCACCACGGTCGTGCGGGGACGCAAAGACGAGACGGCGAACAGCAGGACCGCCAGCAGAAGCAACAAAGACGCCGCCGTTATCCCTTTCTTATGTTTCACTTTGCCTCCCCCTTTTTACTCGTTTTTCGCTACGCCCAGCGCCCCTTTGATATCGGGGATGGAAAGCCCCTGCGCCTTCATCCCCTGGATCTCTTCCAGACGGGCGATCGCCCGTTCGCGTGGGAACCGCCGGGTCAAGTTTTCCTCTGCCTGCTCAAAGGGAAGCATTCCTTCTTCCGTATAAAATTTCAGGGTACTGTACCGGCACCCAGTCAGGCGGGCGAGCTCCCCAATGCTCACATATTCGGACGATTGTATTTTTTCCATGGATCTCTGACGCGACATAGCCGTTCCCCCTGCTTTAACGATGGGCACACCGTCAGATGCCCCGTGCCCATCCTGGTTGATCGATTTTTGCATCGGTCCTATTTTGAGGCAATGTTCCAAGAGACGTTTCCCGTCTTGATTCACTGTAATAAAAGTGAAAATGCGCACTGGCTTCCCCACACGGCGGCAGTCCATTCAGAAGCTCCCCGCTGTTGGGCAGAGCGCATTCCTCCGCGCTGTATTCCCGGCAAAGCCGGCCCTTACAGCGGGTATTTGCGCAGGCGCATGCCCTGCACCGGTATCTTCATCTGGCGCGCGGTCGGTATGGCCTCGTACAGCACGTTGTCGATCCTGATGAGTGGCACCGTTCCCCTGCGCAACACTGTGTATTCGTGGCCGAACTGTTTGAGGCGCGCCTCCACGTCCAGAAGGCGCTGCTCTTTGTTTTCAAACCACGCCTCCGTATCGATAAAGATTGACTGAGAACGCTCCAAAAACGGGAACACAAAGTCCACGCCGATGCCCGCCGGCGTGGCCATAACATCCTTTTTGCTGCGCAAAAAATTCTTTGCCCCCACCTCAAGGGAACGGTGGATGTCGATCATATAGAGCGTCTTTGCCAACATGCTGGATTGGTGCATCTCCGCCATGCGCCGCCCCACCGTCTTTAATTCCTCTTTGGAAAATAGATCGAACAGGCAACTGCTCTCCCGCAGCAGCCAGAGCATCATGATGGATTCGTCAGAAATCCTGCCCTCCTCCAAAACATCCGCGCGCAACCCTTCGGTGACGCGGGTATATATCTCACAATTGCTGCGGTATTCGCGCATCGTCACGCTGGCGGTATAATAGTCCAGATCGCAGCCCAGCAGGTTCGGAATTTCCTCCAGCGCGTCCAACCCCTTAAGCGGGTCCGCAAACGCCCTTTCAATCCGCTTCAATGTGCGGCGGGAAAATCGCCGCACCTGGGTCAAAAACTCCGGCAGGGTATACTGGGCTGATTCCCTCTTCCCGAGGATAACACGCAATGTCTCCTGCTGGTGCGGAGCAGACGCGAGGTTTTCCACATCCTGACGTGAAATGGTGGAAAACTCGCTGCGCAGGGTTCCCTTCTTCATCATCCATTCCAAAATAGCCGCTGCCGCCATACAGCGTACGGCAATTTTCTTGACGGTCGTCATATGTAGGCTGTCCTGTGCATTGAGTGCGATCAGAGCAAAATTTTGTGCAAAAGTCAATTCCTTCATCCCAGGTCCCTCCCGACTTGTCAGAAATGGAAGTTCTTGTTACTTACTACTTACGATTTGAATATAACACAATGTCTTTTCTTTGTCAATACAAAGAGCTGCCGGATACAAGCGCACATCTTCCTGTTCTCCTGCTCGCCCGGTTTTTTCTGTTTCCATTTCAGCATCCGGTTACTGCCTGAAG